>JAQQAK010000039.1 GCA_028527945.1 Spirochaetaceae bacterium | reverse complement strand
TAAAATTTTACTTAAAACTTCTTGTAAAACTAAAAAGGTTTACAAGAAGTTTTTTAATAATTCCGCAAATTTTATTTGATTTTACTGCTTACGGAATATTATTCTTTATTTCCACCAATTATTTTAATAGCATCTTCAATATTTGTCATATTAAAATTTTCACGAGTTTCAAGATTTTTAACAGAAACTTTGTTTTCTTTATATTCATCTTCACCAATTATTATTGCAAAGGGAATGTTTTTTCTTTCAGCAAAAGTAAACTGATTTTTCATCTTTTTTTGTTCCAGAAAAACTTCAGTATTAATTCCTGCTTTTCTAAGTTTTGCCGCAATATTGAAGTAATGACCTTTTAAGGAATCATCCATATTCATAATAAGAACTTTTGTAAGACTTTTTTTGCTTGAAGACACTCCAAGCTCCTCAAGCGCGGCCATAAGTCTGTCCAATCCAATAGAAGAGCCGACTCCAGGCATTTCAGTTTTTGAATATATTGATGCAAGGTTGTTATATCTTCCGCCTGAACAGACTGAGCCTATTGCCGGAAGCTCATCAAGAAATGTTTCGTATACTATTCCAGTGTAGTAATCAAGACCTCTTGTAATAGAGGGATTAAGTATAAAAAGATCTTCAATTCCGCAGTTAAGCATCATCTTTCTTATTGTACCAAGTCTTTTACTTCCTTCTGTAGGTCCGCCAGAGAGCTCTTCAAGTTTGGAGAGTATTTCATCAAAGCTTCCATCGGCACTAATATATTCCAGAATCTTTGAGGCTTTTTCTTTATTTGTGAGTTCTTCAAGCTGTTCAAGAACTTTCTCTTCACCTATTTTTGCAAGCTTATCAACA
This sequence comes from Spirochaetaceae bacterium, assembly GCA_028527945.1. Taxonomy (GTDB): domain Bacteria; phylum Spirochaetota; class Spirochaetia; order UBA9216; family UBA9216; genus Thalassospirochaeta. The sequence goes on along the minus strand of JAQQAK010000039.1, from coordinate 19,931 downwards.
ATCCGTAATATTTCTGCTGAATTTTCTTTGACACCAAGATATTCCAGAAAAGCATTGAAAATACCTCTGTGAGAGATGTGAATGTGAATATCAGGAATTCCCAATGCTGTAAGAGATTCATACATTATTGAAAGAATCTCAAAATCAGCTTCAGGGCTGTCGACTCCTACGATATCGAAATCACATTGAGTGAATTCTCTATATCGGCCTCTTTGTGTGTTTTCTCCCCGCCAGACTTTTGAGATATGGTAACGTTTAAATGGAAGGTAAAGGTTATTCAAATTTGCAGCCATGAACCTTGCAAAAGGTACAGTTAAATCAAATCTCATTGCTACATCACGTTTTCCGTGATCCTGAAAGCGATAGATCTGTTTATCTGTTTCGCCGCTTCCTTTTCCCAAAAGTACTTCGGTATATTCGAGAATAGGGGTGTCTATTGGAACCATGCCGAATGATTTAAATGTATTTTCAAGAGTTGTTTGTATTTCTTTTCTTGATATTTCTGTTTCCGGTAAAAAATCTCGAAAACCTTTCAAAACCTTGGGCTGAACCAAATTGGGCATGGATAAACTCCTTTTAATATACTGCTTCTCACAAAAATGATTCTTTTTGTAAGAGTTTGTTTAATAATAATTAGTAATAGTAAACTGAATGCATAAATTAAAACAGCTTACCAAAAAAAATCTGAACTAACATTCAGGCTGAAATTACAAAAAAACATTATTTTAGCAATTTCCTCTATAGATCAGATGATAATAATCAAATTATAATATGTTTTCAAGCTTGTGTATTAATGAGATAATATGACGAAAATAAAGAGAAATATATTATATTTAAACGGATACGGATTTGCTAATTAGATACGGAACTAATGAAAAAGGTAAAAGAGTTAAAATTGCCAATATATACACTGTTGATGAACATGGAATTACTGGTGACAAAATTGATAAAGACGCTTTTAAAATAATACGGAAGCTTAAAAATGCGGGCTTTGATGCCTATGTTGTCGGTGGTGCTGTAAGAGACCTTCTTATCGGAAGAACTCCCAAAGATTTTGATATTGTAACAGATGCTCATCCCAGGCAGATTAAAAAACTTTTTTGGAATGCCAGAATCATTGGTCGAAGGTTCAGGCTTGTACACATTCATTATGATGAAAAAATAATAGAGGTTTCTACTTATCGGGGGCTTAACCCTGGAGATGAGCAGAATATTTTTGGTAGTTCTCTGGAGGATGATGTTAAGCGAAGAGATTTCTCTTTTAATGCTTTGTATTATTCTCCTATAGATGAGCAGGTTATTGATTATGTCAACGGCTATAAGGATGTTATGCATAAAAAGATAACATCGCTTATACCTCTTGATGTAACCTTTGTTGAAGATCCTGTCAGGCTTATTAGAGCTGTAAAATATGCTGCGACAACTGGGTTTGTTGTTCCTGGAAAACTTAAAAAAGCCTTAAAAAAATATTCTACTGAACTTGACCGGGTTTCTGTTTCAAGAATAACTGAAGAGCTGTTAAAAATTCTTGCGTCCGGACATTCGAGAGAAATATTTGAATACTGCGCTGAATATAATATTCTTCAGTTTATTGTTCCTAAAGTCGCGGAGAATCTTGATGATTCAGTTCTTGAAAGTCTTGAAAGATTAGATAATGAAATTGAAAATAATGGTGGAGTGGGGCGTGGTTTTATGCTTTACTCTCTTGTTAGACCATTTTTGAAGCCTCCTTCAAAGGCTATGGTAAAAGCTAAAATTGCTTTTAGAGAGGTATTTAAAGATGCTAAAGCTGTTATTGCACCTTTAACCCCTCCTAATATTGAAGTCGAAAAAGCTGTTGTTTTTTATTTTAAGGAGTTGGGGCTTCCTGTTAGAAGCTCAAATAATAACCGTGGAAAGAAGAATCGAAACAGACGCGGTAGAAGACCATCTCACAAAACAACCAAAAAGCCAAATATGAATAATTCCAAAGTCACTATAACCACAAAGAACGAGTCATGATTTTTTACATAAAAAAGCTTCCCTGTTCTTATCTCTAAAGGGAAGCTTACTTCTTTTTAATACTAAGGTTTTTTCAAAACTTAGGAAGTGTTGAAAGAGGCTCAGTTGGGATAATTTAGTTCAGATCTTGTGATTCCTGCATTTTTAAGGTAGCTGTTTATTAATCCCGGATGTTCTTTATCGATTTCAAGAATAACATTTGCTGCCTTTTTACCCAAAGAACGTTTGTCTTTTTGATAAGCTTCTATAAGACTTTCAATCGCTTCTTCATATCTACTGTCAGCATAAGCGTTTACACCTAGCGCATACGAAGTTATTGCATCTTTTCCACCCATTTGAATTGCAGTCTTGTAATAGTAGTCTGCCATCTTGTAATCACTACCTGCATAATTAATTAATCCAAGATAATAATATGGAACCGGATGGGTGTCATCCATGCTAAGTGCGTTTATAAAAATACGTTCAGCTTCAGCGTATCTACCTGCTCCATAAAGCTCTTTACCTTCTTGAACCATGTCTGGGAAGGTTTTTAAATTGTTAAAGTAATCATTAAAATCTCTTGTAAGTTCTGTTTTATTAATCCACCCAAAGGCCGATTGCATAATTTCAAGATCATTTTCTTCTCTGCTGTTATCAGGAGAGACAGCATTGATAGAGTCCCAGATAAGTCTATTGTAGGATTCATTACTACTGTTCATCAGAAAATAGATAAGTCCCCATGATTGAGCATAGAAAACATCAATATTTGTGTTTGCTGTATTCACATCGACTGTCAGAAATGTTGAGATAGGTATAATCCTGCTCTCATGACTTGTTTCTGTTTTATCTATGTATTTTTTTAATGAATAAAGCCATGAAAGGTTTTCTCTGTACTGAACCGTTGAAGTGTCTTCATTGTAAACTGACTTTTCAAGATAAATAGCAAAACCTTTTACCATCCATAATGGTGGATTCGGTACAAAAGTTTTTATGAATTGAATAAAGGCCTGATGTACAATATATCTTGAATAGTCATCAGAATTCAGAGATGTATATCCTACAAGCTCATTCATACTTGGCTTATTATATTGAAGGAAAACAAAAGATTCCTTATCTTCCTTAATAATTGCTGATAGATAGTTATCATAGTCAATTTTATTGCTGAAAAGTCTGACATTAAGTTTTTCAGAAAGATTACTTGTGTCAAAATGAAAATAATGGTTAAAAAAGTCAAAATAAGCATCAAGTTGCTCAGCCGTGTCAGCTGCCTGACCTATGCTTACTTGTGAAGAAACACGATAATGATCGCTTTCTGCAACATTCATAACCGGATCTGTATTTTGTGAAAAGACAAATACTGCAGGCAGTATTAATAAAAAGCAAAGTATTAACTTTTTCATATGAAAAATCTCCTTCTATGTATAGTACATTATCGACAATTAAATTTTATTTGTTTGCAGTTCATATGTCAAATCTTTTTCTTTTTTGTAAAAAAATCTTCAATAATCAAGCTTACAGAATCAATCATTATTCCTGAATAGCGTTCCAGGCTGTCTATAAGGTATTCTCTAAAGCTATGCACCTTGTCAGATACTTCAACTCCATATGGAAGGCGAATATTAATTTTTAAAATGTATCCATTTATTTCTTCACGTACTACAACTTTCATAATTGTTATAGAACTGTCATACTCATCAGCACAATGTAAAATCATCTGTGTTAGAGCTGATTCTGAAATGCTTACTTTACCTTTTTTATTGAATTCTGGTCTTACTACAGTTTTTTCAAAATATTTGCCTTTTTTTCTGAAATTGAGAAACTGTTTTCCCATAAAAACCTTAACTGAATCGTAAACCATTTGAGAATAATTTCGGTTTATTTCAACAGCTGGAACGGGTATAACATGTTTACCCTCTGTTTTTCTTGATTTAACTGCCGTATCAATTTCTTCTTTTGTCGCAATATCTTCTATATGTATCATTTTAGTAATTGCTGGAAGATTAAGTCTTGCCACAATTTTATGAACCATTTTTTCTGAAGTTCCGATAATGAGGATTCTGTGAAATTTTTCTTCGCCTAGTTGTTTTGTTACTGAATCCCGGTGAGCGTCTTCGTCAAATAAAGCTGTTTTTATGGCACCAAGGTAGGTATTCTCTTTTTTTGCTGATTTACCGGCAACAATTTTTTTACCACGAATGAGAAGTCCATCATCTATAATAAGTTCTATTCCAAATTTATCTGCTATAAGTTTGGCTCTAAAGCTTTTGCCCGTGCCGCTTTTTCCTACAAGAGCGAAAACTTTTACTCCTTTGAAAAGCCATTGAAGTTGTCTGAAAAGATGATTCATACCTAAGTATAATATATATGAAGAGTTAATTATCCAATAGATTATTGTTTAATTTTTAAGGTTATTGAATAAATTAGTTGTTTTATTGATTATATCCACAGGGGATGCGTCAATATACTTCTTTACAGTTTTTATAAGAGGAGAGGGCAACTCCGCTGTAACCTCGCTAACTCCGCAAATCTTATCATTTTCAGGGAAAATCATTTTATATGAATGCAGAAAATAATTATTAATTCCATTAAACTTTCCTCCATATTTTACGTCTCCAGCAAGAGGATAGCCTTTTTCTGAGCATTGACTTCTTATTTGATGTGTTACTCCTGTTTCAATATTAAAAAGGCATAGAGTCAGGTTGTTTTTTGATAAAATAGGCGAAATAGTTGTTTTTGCTCTTAGTCCGTTTATTTTTTCTGATTTATATGTTTTTTTATTTTTTCGAATCAAATTATCTTCAAGGTAAATAGTATTATTTATTTTACCAAGACATAATCCAATATAATATTTTTTAATTTTTCTTTGACGCATAAGTTCACTAAAATGTTTGGCGCCATCTATTGTTAAAGAAGCAGTAATTAGACCTGATGTATTTCTATCAAGTCGGTGAAGCGGAGCTGGAGTAAAGGCTAATGAACTATCAATATCTGTAAGTCCTGTTTTAAGATAATCTGCAAGAGAATCATCTCCATGAGTGAGCAGCCCCGCCGGCTTGTTTAAAAAAAGTAAATTATCAGATTTTGTTACAGTTATACTTTGTAGAAAATCAGCCGCTTTGGTGTTTTGTTCTGTTTTTGTATTTCTTTTATGGTCACTTTTTATAATTTCTGATATTTCAATAAGATCGTTTTCTTCGACCCTGTAAGATTGCGGCCTTTTTTTTCCATTCACCTTTATAAGACCTTTTCTTAGTCCTGAATAAATGAGTCCAGCCGGAACATCAGAAAGTATTTTTTTTAAAATCCGATCTAAGCGTCTGTCTCTGTCATTATGCCCGCAAATATATTTTTTATAAGCTTTCACTAATTGCCATACTATCATGCCTAGTTTATAATATCCACACTCAAAGGAATATCGTTAATGCTAAAACGTTGTATACATAGTTTCCCGTTTATAGTTGTTTTTGTCTTTTTATGTATTTTACTTGTTATAACAACTGGGGCATCAGGAAGTAAAAGAATTTGGGAAAACTATTATGTGATTGGTATTCCTGAGAAAGAGTATTCAGAAGTAATAAAAAGCGACCTTTTTGATGATTTTGATATTGTTTCTGAGAATAATACTTTTTTTGAATACAACGACTTCTCCTCAAAAAAAACAATTAACCTTAGTGAGCTATCTTCCAGATTCATTGATGGAGATCCCCGAGTTGATCCATACATGAAGGGAGCGAAGAAATATTTTCATACATTTTCTGAGGATGGCAGCCCCATAATTCTTGTTTATGTAAAAACAACAATGCCAAGATTGAAGTTCTATAATAAAATAAAAAGAAGCTGGGCGGGGTCTGTCTCAGATTGGTATTTTCCTGATATCAATATTTTCCATAATATTTTTTCTGCCTTGCTTTTTGGTCTTTGCTGGTTTTTCGGAACATGGCTATCAGAAAAACAGAGAATTCCTTCTTCTATTGCAGGTTTACCATGGTTTATAGCTGTTTTAGTAAATGGCGCGGTTATACTTCCTGCTGCGGCCGCGATTTATGTTTTTCTGATGCTTACCTTAAGGGAGTTTTCAAAAGATCTTATTTTCTATTTTAATTATAAAAAACTTGAACTTTCAGATACTTTAAAATCTTATTTAATTTCTATTGGAACAATCGTAATAATTGAAATTGTCTATGGTATTGTCAAAAATGATACTTCAATTTCTTTACTAATTTCATTAGCTGCTGATTTTGTTTGTTTTTTTGTTTTTTACTTCTTGCGAGGGCATATTGTTCAAATGCAAGAACATCAGATATTTTTCCCTGTAAGCATTTTGACTTCAGCTCCTGTAGAAAAAAATACAAAAAAAATTACAGAAATCCTTTTATCTGCGGCTATAATAGCTTTTATACCATTGTTTGTTCTTTTTTTTAAAAGTAATATGTCAGTAAGTATTCCTGTTCCTGATGACAGTTTGAATTTGAAAGAGTGGACATGGGAAAATTTGGAATATATAGATGGAAATCTTTCCGGCGAATTAGTTGATGCTACAGATTTGATAAAACATAAAGCGTATCAGGATGGATTTTTATATGGAAGAGACTGGATTTTTCCTGAACCTGATGAAAAAATTATGGAAAAGGTTTATTCTCACTCAGGAAAAGATATAGAAACAAAAGAGATCTGCGTTTTTCAGTTTACAGAGCAATGGTATTGCAATATAATTAGTAGCTTGTCGGATAGAGCTGGTATAAGTTCACTTCTATTAAGTCAGAGCTCTCCGGGAAGTGTATTAATAAGGTCTGCAAAAATAAATAAACCACGATTTCTAAACCTCATAGAAAGTATTGTTGTTGGTGTTGTTGCAGTTTTACCTATGTTATGGCAGTTTGTTATAGGTTTTGGTTTTATAAATAGGAGAAAAGGTCAAGAAGCATGAAGGGTTTAAAGACATTTCAACGCGGCGGGATTCATCCTAAGGGAAGAAAAGAGCTGACAAATACTAAGAAAATTGTTAAAGCTGATATCCCGGAAACGCTAATTGTGCCGTTTTCACAACATCTTGGTGCGCCTGCGGAAGTTGCAGTTGCGGCTGGAGATGAGGTGAAAGAAGGTATGGTAATAGGAAAACCTTCCGGGTTTATTTCTGCGGCAATTCATAGTCCGGTTGATGGTAAAATAAAAGAAATTAAAGATATCTTTTTAGCAAACGGAATGAAGTCAAAGGCTGCTGTTATAGAAAAATCTGAAGGTTTTGTGCCAGTCGAGAAAAAAACTCAGGATTGGAATAATAAAACACCTGAGGAGCTGACAGGAATTATAAAAGATTCAGGTATTGTCGGTATGGGAGGGGCAACTTTTCCGGTTAACGTTAAAGTGTCTATTCCAAAAGGTGAAAAGGCTGAATATTTAATTGTTAACGGTGTTGAATGTGAGCCTTACTTATCTGCTGACCACCGTTTAATGCTTGAAAGAACTTCAGAAATAATTGAAGGTTTGCGAATTCTTAAAAAGATTGTTAATCCTGAAAAGGTCGCTATAGGAATAGAAATAAATAAACCTGATGCAATTGAAGCTATTAGAAAAAAGGCCGCAGAAGAAGGTTTTGAACTTGATGTTATTCCTCTTAAGCTTAAGTATCCGCAGGGAGATGAAAAACAACTCATAAAAGCTGTTTCAGGGCGAGAGGTTCCTTCTGGAGGTTTACCGATTGCAGTAGGCTGTGTCGTAATTAATGCTGGAACTGTTAATGCTATTTATGAAGCCGTTGTGCTTGAAAAGCCTCTATATGAAAGAGTTGTTTCAGTTTCTGGTAATGGTATAAAAAATCCGGGGAATTATCTCACAAGAGTTGGAACTCCTGTATCTGCACTTATTGAAGCTTGTGGTGGTACAAATGGTACTCCCGCAAAAATAGTAGTTGGCGGCCCAATGATGGGTTTTACTATTTATGATACAGAAACTCCTGTTGCAAAAGGTACCTCAGGAATTCTTGTTTTGACTGAAAAAGAGGTCAACGCAGAAAAAAGAACATCTTGCCTTTCATGCGGAAAATGCATTGGAGTTTGCCCTATGGGTCTTAACCCCACAAAAATGTTTAAATTTATAGACCATTCTGATTACTCAGGTGCAATGGATATAGGCTTAATGGACTGTAAGGAATGCGGCTGTTGCGCGTATACCTGTCCTGCTCACATTCCTCTTGTTCAGGGAATGAGACTAGGTAAAAAGATGGCGAGGAAGAAGGTTAGCTAATGTCAGATGAATTAAAATTATCAATCAGCAGTTCGCCGCAGATACATTCTCCGCAATCAACTGCCAAAATTATGTGGCTTGTTGTTGCTGCTCTTGTTCCAGCTGGAGTTTGGGGTGTATATATTTTCGGATTAAGAGCTTTACTTGTTATTGCTGTTTCAGTTGCTGCTTCGCTTGCAGCTGAATATATAATGACAATTGTTTTTAAAAGTGGTAATACACTTTTTGACGGAAGCGCATTTGTAACTGGACTTCTTGTCGGTTATAACATGCCTCCTGAAGTGCCTTTGTATGTTTGCGCAGCTGCGTCAGTATTTGCAATCATTGTTGTAAAATGGACTTTTGGTGGGCTTGGCGCTAACTGGATGAATCCGGCTTTGGCTGGCCGAGTTTTTGTTTTCTTTTCATGGACCAGTGGAATGAGTAAGTGGACAATGCCTAGAATACTTGCTGATGCGGTATCAAGTGCGTCACCTGATACTGTTTCAGGCGCGACCCCTTTAGGCTTTGTAAAAACTAATCTTATGAATTTTACTGGGACATCAAGCGGTCCAATCGATTTTCTTACAAGTCAGGGATATCCTGTTCATTCTTATCTTGATCTATTTCTTGGAAAGATTCCTGGATGTATAGGTGAGGTTTCTGCTCTTTTGATTTTAATTGGCGGTATCTTTCTTATACTAATAAAAATTGTAAATTGGGAAATTCCTGTATTTTATATTGGAAGTTTTGCGCTTCTTACCTGGATTTTTGGCGGCTTAAACTTTGGAAATGGTTTCTTTTCCGGGGATCCACTTTTTCATGTTTTGACTGGAGGATTAATGCTGGGCGCCATTTTTATGGCTACAGACATGGTTACATCTCCAGTAACAAGGAAGGGCATGATTATTTATGCCATAGGCTGCGGATTTTTAACTTTTCTAATCAGGTCTTACGGTTCTTTTCCGGAAGGGGTTTCTCTTGCGATAATATTAATGAATATTTTTGTTCCATTAATAAACAGACTTACTCAGCCTGTTAAGTTCGGCAGGTTGCCAAAGGAAAAGAAAAATGACTGATATGCTTAAAATTGGAGGCCGCCTTGCATTGATTTGTGCTGTTGCGGCACTTTGTCTTGGCGCTGTTAATGCAGTTACTGAACCTAAAATAGATGCGGCCAGAGTAGAAAAACTTCAAAATGCTTTAGCTCAGGTTTCTCCGGGGGGCACTATAGGCGAAGAAGTCTTGGTTGATGACGCTGTAGTCGAAAGTTATTATAAACTTGATGATAATGGAAAAACTATTGGTTATATCTTAAATTTGAAAGGTTCAGGCTATGGAGGCGATCTCATAATTCTTGCTGGTTTTCTTTCTGATGGAACTCTTTATAATACTGTCCTAATGGAAGATGATGAGACTCCAGGGCTTGGAAAAGAGGCTGAGAAAGCTTCATACATGAAAAAGTATCTTGGTTTTTCCGGATCAAATATTCCTTCTGCAAAATCTCAGTTAGATCAAACTGAGGCCGATGCTATTTCCGGCGCTTCAATAACATTTACTGGAATAGGAAAAGCTCTTGAAGCAGGTTCGGTTTATGTAACAGAAATGGAGGGGAAATAATGTTTAAAGAGTTTTCAAAAGGGCTTATAAAAGAAAACCCTGTTTTTGTTTTGGCTCTTGGACTTTGTCCTGCTTTGGGTGTTACTTCTAAAGTTGTTAACGCGCTTGGTATGGGAGCTGGTGTAATATTTGTTTTGATAGGTTCAAACATCTTCGTGTCTTTGTTAAAGAACTTTATTCCTGACAAGGTTAGAATTCCTGCCTATATTGTTATCATTGCATCATTTGTTACAGTTGTTGAAATGATGATGGAAGCCTTTCTTCCTTCACTTTACGATGCTCTTGGAGTATTTGTTCCGCTTATTGTTGTAAACTGTGTAATTCTTGGCCGGGCAGAGGCTTTTGCTAATAAAAATGGTGTAGGTGCTTCAATTCTGGATGCCTTGGGAATGGGTATTGGTTTTACGCTTGCTCTTGTCGTAATAGCTTTTGTTCGAGAAGTTCTTGGTTCTGGTTCAATTACTTTGATTGGGATGGGAAGCTGGGATGGCGTAATAAAGATTCCAGGATTGTATGAGTCTCCTATAAGAGTTTTTAGTCTTGCGGCTGGCGCTCTTTTGGTTATGGGATATTTAAAAGCATTACTTGCCTGGAGTACAGATAGAAAGGCGGTAAAAAAATGACTTACGTTGGTATAATAATAACATTTGTTTTTATAAATAACTTTATTCTTTCACAGTTTATGGGACTGTGTCCATTTATTGGTGTTTCAAAGAATGTTGAATCTGCTGTTGGTATGGGATTCGCTGTAACCTTTGTTATGTCTATAGCGGCTCTTGCAACCTGGGCCATACAGAATCTTATTCTGGTTCCACTTCATATAGAATTTTTACAGACAATTACATTTATTCTTATGATTGCGGCTCTTGTTCAGTTTGTTGAAATGTTTGTTCAAAAGTCTTCGCCTTCACTTTACAAGGCTCTTGGTATTTATCTTCCGCTTATTACTACCAACTGTGCGGTTTTAGGTATTGCACTTATTGCTGTAAGAAGTAATTATAATGCTCTTGAAAGTTTTGTTGCAGGAATATCTGCTGGTCTTGGCTTTCTTCTTGCAATAGTATTAATGTCAACAATTAGAGAAAAGCTCGATTCTGAATGGATTCCAAAGCCTTTTAGAGGAACACCAATAGCTTTTATTACAGGTGGTCTTATGGCTCTTGCTTTTATGGCTTTTGATAAAGCACTTTTGAATAATTTAATAGGATAAATTAAAATGATTAGTAGAGTAATATATGCTTTTCTTTCAGTAGGTATTCTTGGCGGCCTTTTAGGTCTTGCTCTGGCTTATGCTTCAAAGATATTTGCTGTAAAGAAAGATAAAAGAATAACTGATCTGGAAGAAATCCTTCCTGGAGCTAACTGTGGCGCTTGCGGATATCCTGGTTGTTCAGGGTATGCTGAAGCAATTGTCAATGAAGGAGCTGAAATGACTCTTTGCGCCCCAGGTGGCGCAGATGTAGCATCAAAAGTCGGAGAGATAATGGGTGTTACTGTTGAAGTTTCAGGCGAAAAAATGGTTGCTCAAATTCATTGTCATGGGACAAGAGATACCAGTAAGGTAAAATATGACTATAAGGGAATAAATGACTGTAACGCAATGCATAGTTCATTTGGAGGAGATAAATCATGTCCTTACGGATGTCTAGGCCTTGGCAGTTGTATAAAGGTTTGTCCTGTAGATGCTATATCAAAAACTGATGCTGGTTATCTTAATATAGATAAAGATAAATGTATTGCCTGCGGAAAATGTATTAATGTCTGTCCTACAGGTGTTATAAAAATGATTCCTTATTCAGCTAAGACTATTGTTGCCTGCAATTCAAAAGATAAAGGCGGAATTGTCAGAAAATACTGTTCAGTAGGATGCATTGGGTGTAAAATGTGTGAGAAGAAATCTCCTGATGGAGGTTTTAAGGTAGAAAACTTTCTTGCATATATTGATTATAGCGCGGAAGGAAGCAGAACAGAAGCTATTGAAGCATGTCCTGCAAAATGCATAAAAAATCTGGATGAGGCCCAATAGGGAGGGGAGGCAGCCGGAGAAGTGGTGAGTGAAGAAAGTTAAATTAATAATAGGCACAGTGAACGCGTATCCAATGCATTCAGGTATTGGGAAACTTGAAGAAATTTATGAAAATTCTTACAAGCCATATTTGAAGATGGTTCATGGAATGGGTTTACCTGTAACAATGTACTATAGCGGAGAGCTTCTATCATGGTTATTAGAATCAAATGATGGAATGCAGATGCTTATAAATGACATTGTAAAGAAAAAAAATATAGAATTTCTCGGCGGAGGGTATTATTCTCCACTCTTTTCTTTAATTCCACGTAAAGATCGTGTTGGTCAAATAGAATTAATGACTACAGCACTTCGAAAATATATTGGAAGGCGTTCGCGTGGAATGTGGATTTCTGAAAAGGTATGGGAACCTTCCATGCCTATGACAATGAATAATGCCGGAATTGAATTTACATTTATCGACGAAGCTTTTTTTGAAGATGCCGGATTATTTAATGGAGAACTTTACAGACCTTGCCTCACTGAAGATCAGGGTAAGAAAGTTGTAATTTTTCCTATTTCAAATAGAATTATTAGTCGTTTTCTTATTGATGAGCCTGAAAATATAATAGAACAAATAATTGCTTGTGGTTCTGAAAAGGAAGAACGAGTCATTTCTATAATGGTTCCTGGAGAAGAACTTGATTTTTCAAAAGGTGTAGAAGAGCATCTTAATAAATTTCATGAACTTTTAAAGAAAAATAAAAAGCAAATCGAAGTTGTTTTACCTGGAAGCATTGTAAGAGAATTAACAAATATGAAAAAGGTCTACTTCGGTTGTGTTTCTCCTGGAGATATTGGTAGATGGAGCGGTCCGATTTTTAGAGAACAGCAATTCACTGGTTTTAATGATGAAGGCTTATCTGTTGATTCTGGAAAAAGTACTGCTATTGAAAATAAACCAAAGCCTTTTAATTCTCAAAGTTTTTTCAGACACTTTTTAGCAAAATATCCTGAAAGTAATTTTATTTACTCCAGAATGATTTATACACATAATTTGATTTCTCAGATTAGAGGTGATAAGCAAAGAAAAAAAGCTGCTGAAGTTGAGCTTTATAAAAGCCAGAATAATGCTGCTTACTGGCATGGCGGCGGCAGTTTAGGTATTTATTCAGCTGAAAATAGACGGTTTGCTTATGCCAATCTAATCGAAGCAGAAAAATTTTCACGTGAAAGAGTCGGATTTAGAGCTTCTCTTGTAAGTGATGATTTTGATATGGATGGAATAAACGAGTTCATATATCGAGGCCTTAGTATTAATGCATTTGTTCATAGAAAAGGTGGGACTCTGTTTGAATTGGACTATATCAGAACTCCACATAATTATATTGCAACTATGGCAAGACATCACGAATGGTATCATGACGAAAATGAAATCAATGATGTTTATACAAGGAATTCTTTTGTAGATCATTTTTTCTCTGCGGATGTTAAGAAAGAAAAGTTTTTTGATATGGATTATGCGGAGGCTGGAGATTTTATTTCTGGCGTATATAAGATAAATAAATTAAATAAAGAGCAAAAAAAGGTAGAATTAGTTAGATGCGGTAGCGTTTTTACTAAGAAAAAAAAGTTTCCTGTAGAAATAAAGAAAACATATACGTTTAAACGTAATTATATTGATGTAGAATATGAGATTATAAATAAATCAGACGCGGTTTTAAATACAACCTTTGCCTCAGAAATGAATATATGTTTAAGTTCTCCTGAAGGTAGGGTCGCCGAGATTTCTGTACAGAAGAAGGATGTAGAGTCTATTGTCAATGAACCTTTTTTTGAAGAAAAAGATGTTTCTGAAATACTTGTAAAAGATTTTGAAAGAAAAGCTCGTGTAGATATATCAACAAAATTACAGGCTACAATTTGGGGCGGATTTGTAAGTACAAAGACCGGAACAGGAATAAGGGTTGAAAGTATATATCAATCAGATTGCTTTTTGTATGCATGGAATATTTCTTTAGGTCCAGGAAAGGTCTGGGCGAATTCTCTTCAAATTAAAATTGACAGGCTCGAGAAGCGTACTCAAAAATCTTAGTAGAGCTCTTGCTTCTGTAAGGGCTTACATGTATATAGAAAAAGAAAAATATACTAAGCATCCAAAGATGATCACTTGAAGTAGTTTTATTATCTGGATTGTTACCAAGTAAAATAGACTTGGTAATGATTATTTTCTCATTTTCTTGAACAGAATATTTAACCAGTCTACACTTTCTTGATAAAAGTAATCTTCGGCAAATATAAACTCTGTAAAAGAAGAATCATAGTCATTAAGAAAATAATAAGTTTGACCAAGATAAAAATGTATTGATGCTTCAATCTCAGGCGATCGTCTAATACGTTGAAATTCGATGAGCTTATCTTTGGTCGTAGAGAAATCTTTAGTAAGAAAATATTTTTCAAGGATATCAAAAAGTAATTCTTTTTCGCTTCCCGGAGATGGATTTCTGTCATGCTTAAGAATAAATGGTTCAGGTTCTTTTTGGGAAGGTATATTTATATGTACTAAAAGGTAATCTATATCAGACTTGGTTTTTAAAGAAACATCGTGATAATCCGGCATAGTATCAAGGACTGATGGGGCAAGCTGCTTTCCACTTTGATATTCAGTTGAAGTAGCAAGATAGGGCAAAGGTCTTTTTCTTGAAACTGTAATTACAGGAAGACCAATACGCCCGCTTGTTACAACAGATAGTTCCACAGGATTTTCTGTAACATTTTTACCAGGTAAAAAGATGAAATGGCTTTTCTTGGCTTCTTCAGCATCAATAAGAGCGTAATAGTATTGAATGCCTGGGATGGGATAATCTGTATAGGATTTTGAATCTCCTGATATAGAAGCAATCTTGTTTGCAGATAAAATTCCATTGCTTGCTGCTATTGGTTTTGTATCTCGATAAACAAGAACTTTTGCAGAAGGTTTATCACATAAAAAAGTAATATTAACAGAGTCTACTCCTGCTGTGGCTTTTATCGAAGTAATAACAGCAGGTTCATTGATCTGAAGTTTTTCAGTTATTGAGACACCTTCAGTTATTATGTTTCGAAATGGTACAAAAAGTTTATGAAGAGTTGAATCATCATCCAACATTAAAATACAATAATAGTACTTTGTATCAATATTAGGTGGAAAGTCTTCGTAGAATTCAACACCTTGCTCAACAGTAGCTATTTGATGGGACTGATAGAAATTATCATCTGATATTGGCGCTGTATTTCTATAAACTATACATTTACCAGATACCGCTTCGGTATCTTTCCATGTGATATCAATACTTGAACGATTTGCTTCAACCTTTATTTTGGAAACAAATGGAGAAAACAGAGTTGATGTAACTGAGAATAATGGCAATGCCGCAGATAAAGTAAGAGTAACTAATGTAATTGTAAAAAATATATTCTTTTTCATAACTTCCTGATTAATTATACGATCTAATAATCGAACATTAAAGACTAAAAATAAAGAAATAAAAAATCAATCGTAATTGTGCATTTTTTTAAAGGTTTGGAGTTAAATAGAAGTTTAGCAAAAAATCTGTATTAAAGACATATTTAAGAAGCTTTTAGGTTAAAGTCTCATAGGAGTAAAAATCACGTAAATTGATAAAAATTGGGGTTTGACATAAAAAAGATATACTTCTAAACTTGCGTATGTTTGTATCAGTTGTTTGCGGAATCTTGGATAATGATCATAAAATTGCAGCTTTTGACTGTCTAAAAAGATATGGGTTTAAAGAGATTTTCGAAGGAACATTTGAATCAACATCGATAAATGAGAAAACATTAACAAGGCTTAAATATGATATTGATAAAGTAATCGATTCGTATGACAAAATAAGATTTTACCAATATCCTGTGAACGATACATTGGTTATTTCATATTTGAGCGAAAAAAAATGGAAAAAATTAACATTACAGACTTAGTATAATTATAAATTATATGGGAGGACACGCATGCTGCAGGAAATAGAACCGCTTATTGAGGATATAGAAAAGAGGATACTCGAAAACTGGAGGCGTCTTTGACCCTGATAAAATCAGAGCAGAGATAAAAGAATACGAAAAAGATACTCTGGATGAGAATTTCTGGAATGACAGGGAAAATGCTGAAAAAGTCCTAAGCAAAATAAAATCTCTTAAAAATAGAATAGAGCCATGGGAGGCTTTGCGGGCAGAGACTGAAGATGCGAGAGAGTTGTATCTTCTTGGTATGGAAGAAGATGATGAGTCTGTAGAAGAAGAGCTTACTCCAATTATTGAACGTTTAAATAAAGAGTATGAAAGACTTGAGGTTATAGAACTTCTTGGTGAAAAATTTGATTCAAATAATGCTTTTATAACAATACACTCCGGCGCCGGCGGCACAGAAGCTTGTGATTGGGTTAATATGCTATACAGAATGTATTCAAGATGGATTGAACGAAATGAGTTTAAACTTCAACTGCTTGATATGTTAGAGGCTGAAGGTGGAATAAAATCTGTAACAATCCAGGTTACAGGAGATTATGCCCATGGGTATTTAAAAGGGGAAAGCGGCATACACCGCTTGGTAAGAATATCTCCATTTGACTCAAGTTCAAGGAGGCATACATCTTTTGCTTCAGTTTATGTTTCACCGGTTATAGAAGATGATATTGAAGTAGATATAAGACCAGAAGATATTAGAATTGATACCTACAGGGCTTCTGGTGCTGGTGGACAGCATGTTAATAAAACAGATTCAGCTGTTAGAATTACACATCTTGCAACAGGTATAGTTGTACAATGTCAGAATGAAAGGAGTCAGCACAAGAATAAGGCTAATGCCATGAAGGTTTTAAAATCCAGATTGTATGAGTATTATCAGGATGAGAAAGAAAAAGAACAGGAAAAACATGCTCAGGAGAAAAAAGATATTTCCTGGGGAAACCAGATAAGATCCTATGTTTTTCATCCTTATAATATGGTAAAAGATCATCGGACAAAGTGTGAGACCGGAAATATTCAGGCAGTAATGGACGGGGACATAGAAAAATTTATAGAAGAGTATCTTAAATGGAACCGCACAGAAAACAGCTGAAGAGAAAAATACCGGGAGTTCTTATTGTAGATGATCTATCTTTTATGAGAATAGCAATAAGAGAAATTCTCGAGGATGAGGGGATTCCTGTTGTCGGCGAGGCTGATAATGGTTTGAACTGCCTTCGTTTTTATTATAAACACCCGGTTCAGCTTGTTCTTTTGGATATAACAATGCCTAAAATGGATGGAATCGAAACATTAAAGAGGCTTAAACAGCTTGATAAAAAAGCTGATGTTGTAATGTGTTCAGCAATGGGAGAAGATAAATATATTATAAAATCTATTCAGCTCGGCGCGAAGGATTTCATTGTAAAACCTTTTAAACGAGAGAGAATTGTTTCAGCTGTAAAAAGGGCTCTTAATCAGAATGTCTAAAAAAAGTTTGAATATAGTAATAATAACAGTATTGCTGTTTATTTTTAATATACTACCTCTCTTTTCTGATGACGATATAGTTTTTAGGATTGGAATTTGTCGTTTTGAGAATACAGGTGAAAATACAGCATCTATTGCCGATGGAGTTACTTCAAGTTTTTATGAAACAATAAAATCTATTAGCGAACACCGGATGAACAGTGAAGAAATAAGAAATTATCTTGCTGACGGAAAAGATGAAGAGATCAGATCCAAAAAGAAATCAATAGAAAAATTATATTTGGATAGAGACAAGATTATCTTCACTACAGATCAAGCTTCTATAGACGAGAAAATAGAAGCCAAAGAACTTGCCATATCAAATGCTAAAGAAGATTTGGAAGAACTTGATAGAGAGAAGTGGACAGCTATAGCCAATGTTGATGATGACGCTTTTTCATTAATACCTGTAGAGCTCAAATCACCAGAAAACTCATTATATTATGAAAGATCTGCTGGCGAAATATCTGATACTTTAAAAGAAAACTCTCTTGATGCTGTCATTTACGGTTATGTTGAAAAAATAAATGATTACACATATATCGAAATAAGGATGTGGAATAATTTTCTTAAAAAAGATACGGTCAGCTGGCGAACTGCTGTAAATACCGATGATGTCAACAAGCTTATTGCTCCAGGACGGACTCTTGTTAAGACTGCAATTCTTTCTCATGCTTGGGCAGAACTTTCTGTATTTGGGCCTGATAATTGTGCTATTTATGTTAATGATGATTTTTCAGGTGTTGGAAAACTGAATAAGTTAATAATAGAGCCAGGAGAAGTTGCTGTAGAAGTTAAAAAGCCCGGACATGAATCTTATAAAACAAAGATTACCATTGTTGAATATGAAGACAAGAAAATAGAGGTAGATCTTCCTCTTTTGTCAAAAAGAGAAATGGTTATACAAAGTTTTCCAGCCGGAGCAGATGTATATGTTGATTCAAAATGGGTAGGAAAAAGCCCTGTTAGAATTGAAACTGAAGATGAAATAACCGCTGTAAATCTTAAGCTTGAAGGGTATCAGAATAATGTTTTTTTTGTAGATTCAGAAGCTCCTCATATACTAAATGTCAACATGAAAAAGATTACTAAAGTTCGTGAGGACATAATACCGGCAAAACGAAGGGCTTTTCTGACAAGTTTTGGAAGTACTATTTTGTCCATTCCTGTAAGCCTTTTTTTATATAGCATGAAAGAGCAGACAAAAGATGTTTTCAATAACGAACAATCTGAAAATGGTACAGAAAATTATGAAGAGTTGTTAAGACTAAGAAATAATTATTATACTGAGTATAGCCTGATGGTCTGTTCAATAGGGCTGAATGTTTTTCTATTTTCAGATATGGTTGTAAAAGCTGTTGATTATGTAGATAGCGTTGAATATTTTAGTAAATGAAATTTATGGGGTTAATTCGGTACGAATTTATTGAACGTACCGCGTTTTGTTAAGACCTTTTTTATAAAGAACTTTAGGAGAAAATTGTGGCAAAACATGGTCTTGGAGAGAAATTAAAAAATTTGTTTTCAAAATCTTCCGGAAATGATTTTTATGAGGATTTTGAAGATATTCTTATTGAAAGTGATATTGGCGCAACTTGCGCTATGGAAATTAGCGACTCTTTACAGGATAAATTTGGACGAAAAGGTCCTTCTAATAGAGAAGAAGCTGCTTTAGAGCTTGGTAAAATACTAGACAAAATGCTTATAGAAGCAGATCCTGCTATTGATAGTAGCAAGATGACAATCTTGCTTGTACTTGGTGTTAATGGTGTAGGAAAAACAACTACAATAGCCAAGATGGCTCAGTATTACAGAGAAAATTATTCTCTTGATCCTGTTTTAAGCGCCGGAGATACCTTTCGTGCTGCTGCAATCGATCAGCTTGTATTACATGGCGAACGTTTGGGCCTCAAGGTCATACATCAACAGCCCGGCTCAGATCCCGGCGCTGTAATTTATGACAGTATAGAAAGCGCCAAGGCAAAGTCTTCTAAAATGATAATTGCTGATACCGCCGGAAGAATGCATAATAAGGCTAATTTGGTAAAGGAGCTTCAAAAAATTGATAAAATTGTTAGTTCCCGCGCGGAAGGAGCTGTATACAAAAAGCTTCTGGTTATAGACGCGACAACAGGACAAAATGGATTTCGTCAGGCAGAGATGTTTCATGAAGCTGTAGGAATAGATCAGATAGTTCTTACAAAATATGATTCAAGCGCAAAAGGCGGAGTAGCTGTTTCTATCTCATCAAAACTTGGTTTACCTTTTTCCTTTATTGGTACTGGTGAGAAGTATTCAGACTTTAGTGTCTTTAATAAAGAGGAATTTATAAAGAATATAACTGGATAATGAAGAAAATTGTTTTAATTGTCTCATTTCTAATTATTACTCAGAATTTATTTTGCCGGGAAATTTATAATTCAAATATTCTTGGTATGAAGCTGAATCAAATTTATTCAGAAACAGATGCTGATTCTGGCTATTACTTGATAACAAATGAAGAAGATGACATTAAAATTGAACGCTTGTTTGAGAACGACCGACTTATTTTTGAGAGACGTACAACAGAAAC
>JAQQAK010000038.1 GCA_028527945.1 Spirochaetaceae bacterium | reverse complement strand
TAAACAGCTTTTGCCTACACATCAGATTTAAAACAATAGCAGTAAATCGGCCTTCCCTTGTATATTATCGGCCGATTTAGTAAGCCAGAACCAGTTGTTAGCTCACTTTTAGAGTTAGTTCTTTGGGTGATTTACACCAAAGGGGTGCAGCTTTCTTGCCGGAATAGCAATGTTAAGCTACTTGGCAAAGCCAATACAACTTCAACGAATTATTCCGGCGGATATATAAAGTTATATAAAAGATACAATTCCAATAACTAATAACAGTGTCCCAATTATAAATATAATCCAATAAGATATGAATGTTCTTAGAAGCGAACTCGTTAAATCATATTGACGGATAAATTGAGGATAAATGAACGGTATAATTATCGCCCATGCTGCTTTTCCTGTTCTACGTCGATATTCTCTTCTTAATTTTTCCAAAGGGAAATTTGATATACCATAAAGAATTAAACCAACTATAACAAACCCAATACTATAATTCAATTATTCTTCCTTATTTTTCTTAACTTCGAAAAATGCATCTCTATCTGAAATTCCATTGTTATCCAAATTATCTAATAAATTTTGTCCACTCTTAACAGAACCAACAATGGGTAAAGAAGAAATAACACCTTCACCAACACTCTCACTAAATAAATTTTTGAGGTCATCAGCTTTAAAACTGCCCTCAACTAAAGTAGAAAGACCTAATTTTGCTCCACCTTCAATAGCAGCTTCCCCTACAGAATATAGTAATGTACCATCTCCTATAAGATCTGTAGCAAACATTCCCGCAGAGAATAGAACTTCTCTTGTTTTATCATCCTTTACCGCATCATGAAATGTTTTTAAGAAATTTCCATCCAAATCTTTTATTATTGGAGACAAACCTAATGGATCCATCCCTAATTCTTTTTTCTCAGCCAATGTTGGATTTTCTAAAGTTCCGAGAATTTTAGGCTGTGCTCCAAAGAATTTGCCTATCATGGATTTTGACCAGAATGTTTCTTGAATAACATAGGTTCCTTTATGATCCAATTGAACTAAACCATTTTCATTCTTTTTAGGCTCTCCTTTAATAGAGGATCTACCATATGGAAAATGTAATGCAAGCTCACTACCACTTGCTAAATTAAGTTATAGCCCCGTCGGATCCACAAACTTCAGTGGATTATTATTAGCATAAGCGTACCAGTTTAGGCCATACTCGCCACTTAAACCCTCTGAGTCTCTTAATTGTAAATTACCGTTACTGGCCAAGTGTTTTTCTGTTTACAAATGCCTTATTTCAAGGATTTGCACTGATAAAAACAGTATAACCTTATGAAAAATGAAAATCCATTACTTTTTAATTGTCTGAATAAAGTTCGTTCTCTCTTGGATAATACATCTTGTACCCCCCTTGCAGAGGCCGCAGGCGATGTTCTTTGTATAGGGTACTGTTGTTTCAAGGCTTTCATTGGCTAAAAGATCCTGTATGCTTCTCTCTCTACATGCCACGGCCTGTCGACCCCACCAGACTGTTGTATTCTCACCATCACGAATACTTCATATTGGCTACCGCTCAATTCACACCGTCGCTGACTGAACTTCTCGATTTCTCAAGAACATATTCCTCGAGGCGGTACCAGCACTTCAGGAATTACGGTCTTCCTTACGGCAATAAAGTTCCCTGTGTACGCTTCAGCTATATTGTTCTGCTTTTGAATCCTCAGGGTAGCCACAATACTCGGTATAGGCGGTTGGTTAGACCTTACCCAATAAAATCTTTCACTTTATAAAAGTCACTAAGCATCACTTGACGCACAAATAGCTATATTGAGCTGCGAGCCTTAGCTAAGACTATTTCGATGATTAAAAGCAAATAAACTGCTAATAACTGTTTAATAAAAAATTTAGTAGATAGATATATTCAAATCAAAGCCAAATTTTGTTATTAGAATAAGTAAATCATTAGTTAACCATATTGAAGGATACTGATCTTCAGTAAAAATTTCGCATTGAAGTCTAAATTTTAATCCATACTCTTTTTGTATAGATAGTAGCTCATCCTTTTTTGATTCAAAACAATTTAAAACTTTTATAATCTCTTTATCTAAATCAAATGTTTTTTCTGGTTCCAATGAAAAAATCCAACCATTATCTTTTCTCTTTATTTCTATTTTCCTATCCTTTTTTAAATCACCTTTTAACCAAGTTGTAGATGGTTCAATATTAAGTTTTTTGCTTATATCCTTAGGGGCAAAACCCTCTCCTATTAATAATAACTTAACAATAATCTCAGGCTTCATATTTCACAAACTCTCCATATTATAAATCATTTATATTTAATCCAGTATATTAACCAAGACCTTTCCCTGATTTAGGTTTTATATATATATTTCCTTTTTTATCCATAAACAAATCACATCCTGCTTGAAAATCTTTTTCAGCTTCTGGATCAATTCCTTTTTCTTTTAATGTCTTTATCTCTTTTTTCCCAAGACTTCTATCTTGGATAGTATTCCTATCTGGATTAGGATCATTTGAATTTTTTTTAGATTTAGCTTTCCTCTCTTCAACTTTTTTCTTAATAAAACTAACTGCATCTTTAATTGAATCAACAATTCCATTAACAAACTTTTGTGCCCCTTCAAATGCTTTACGTGCATCAAGAACCGCAACTGTGTCTGATGCCGCTGTCGCAGCCAAAGCCATCATTACTGGATCATTCAATATACCAAAAGAGTAACATCATCAACAGCTAAAGCAGCAGTTGATGTTGCACCAAGAGCAGTGCCAACTGTCAGCTTAATACTATAACTGTTCATTCTAGAGGATATATCATTAAGTCATTATTACATCCAAATGTCATAAATGAAAGGAAAAAGATGAACAGACAGAGCCCCCCCCTTTTTTCATTATTATTTGTTAGCTTAAGAAATTTTCCTTTTTATTATTTAACATCAATGAGCCAGTAGCTGTTTTATGTTGTAAGTTCATACTCATTCCTTAGAGATTTTACTCTTGTAATAAAAGAGTAAAATTATTGTAATATATTTCAGTTGCATCAGAACTCAATGTAAAATCCCGTGGTGTACCAGTGCCGATTGTTATAGTTCCTGAATATGTAGAAGGTTCATAGGTGTAT
>JAQQAK010000037.1 GCA_028527945.1 Spirochaetaceae bacterium | reverse complement strand
TTTAAGGCAAAAAGAACAGTTGGTTCTCTTGCCGGGCCCAGGCATTCAATAATTATTGGTGAATCCGGCACTGGAAAAACAATGTTGGCAAATCTTATATACCAATATGCGATAAAGGTTGGAGTACTTGAAAAAGATGCTCCCTTTATTGAAATAAATTGCGGTCAGTTTACCAACCCTGATATAGCTGCTGTTGAGATCTTTGGAAGTGAAAAAGGGGCTTATACAGGCTCAATTCAGAAAAAAGGACTCTTTGAGCAGGCAAATGGCGGAATTCTCTTTTTAGATGAGGCACATGCTCTTGAAAATTATCAAACTATACTTTTAAAAGCGGTAGAATCCGGAAAGATCAGAAGATTAGGAGGAAGCCGTGAGATTGCTGTTGATGTAATAATAATTGCGGCGTCAACACGAAATTTGAAGAATGAAATGCTCCCCGAGCTTTATCAGCGACTGGCACAATATGAATTGAGTCTGCCTGCTCTACAGGAGAGAAGCCTTGAAGAAAGGCGTAACCTCTTTAATCATTTTATTACTAAATACATTGCCGCAGTAAAAGATCTGCATGGTATTCGATACAATGTAAAATTTACTAAAGAAGCAGAGAAGGCTATTCTTGAGGCTAACTACCCAAGAAATATTAGGCAATTTAGAGATGTTATAAACTTTAGTATAGATGCTGCCGCCCCACTTATTTCAGACCTTCAAGGTGAGAAAGATATTTATACAGAAATAGGTCTTGAACATCTTCCTTTTGAAACAAGCGGAGATGAGTTTCAGATAACAGCTTCTCCTCGAAAAGACTGTATTGATAAAAACGCGGCGGTTTTAATTAATACTTTGAATGCTTCTGGTTATGGCCCAAGAAAGATTTCTAAAATGTTGATTAGTGACGGCTATGAGATTGAATATTATAAAATCGCTTACTTTTTGAAGAAACTTCAAACTGTTTCTTCAAAATAGGAAATGTTGGTTATACAAAAGGTTCCATTGACATTAAATTAGCTGCTGATTATCATATCGCAAATATTGGAGTTTTTATGTCTACAAGTTTTGAAATAGTTTACTCTGCGGAAGAGGCCACTCACTGGACGCCTTTACGTATTGCTCCTGATGATGATGTCAGAACCTTACAGTATTATGATCTTTATAAAGAAGAGGTTGATGGTAAAGAAACTTATTATATCCTCACCGATCATGGTAAAAAACGTTATTATGAAGATCTTAAGAAAAAAGGTGATTTTATCGTTTTTTGAGAATAATAAGAGAAATCAACCATACCCCGGAGCAGAGCTCCGAGCTATGGTTTGTTATGTAAGAAATTGTTTTATACGGTCATAGTTTTCTACCCAACACACATACTGCTATTCATCATAGAATTTCCCGTAGTAGAATGTGGGGGAGGGGGTTAACCCCTTTCTACGAATAAAGTTTTTTAAAATTGGCTTATAAGAATTTTTTTAATCCCCTGTTTTTTACAGGAGATTAAAAACTAAAGTTTTATTCAGGTTGCATCCCTGTCAAATAGGGCATGCCGTTGTTGATACTGCTGTCTATTGACCAAATATCGTCAAAGTCAAAATTATTAAAACTGCCACTGTCTGTCAGAATGATGTCGCTGGCATAACTACTGTTTACACCAGCAACGCTTGAATTATAATAACAATTTGAAACAGTACTATCGCCTTTGGAACCGGCAAATCCGTTGGTAGTTGCATTACCTGAAACCTGGACAGCAGAATAACTTTTAGTCAGCTTTGCTCCATCACTGATACTTCCGGCAAAACCGCCTACTTTTGTATCTCCGCTTACACTTCCTGTGGCGTAACAGTTTGTTATGGTTCCTCCAGCATCTCCGGTAAATCCACCAAAGTTGACTTCTGAATTGGATGAGCTTTCACTATAGGTCACAGAACCTGAAGCATAACATCTTAAAATGGTTCCATAGGTTTTTCCAACAAAACAGCCTGCATAACCGTCTTTGGTTGTAACGGCTACTGTTGAAAAGCTGTTTTCAATAGTACCTTTATTTAAAGCCACCAGACCGCCTATTACACCTGAGCCGGTAGATTTTAATGATCCGCTGACTCCGCAATTATAAATATCACCATGTCCCAGGGCGCCTGATATTATTCCAATTGTAGAACTTGAGCTTGAAACATTCAGATCACAATCCTTAAACATAAGATTCATAATTACAGGGTTATAAGAAGAAGAAACACCAAGATAAGTAAAAAAGCCTACATTGTTTGAGTCTGTAATAGATATTGTGTTGAAATTTGAAATAGTATGACCATTCCCGTCAAAAACCCCAGTAAAGTTTTTTATAGTGCTCCAGCTGTAGCTATCCAGATCAATATCAGTCTCGAGTATAATATAGCCAGCTTTATTACTGTTTAAAACGGTATTTAGATTGCTGGCGCTGGAGTCTGTAACATAAATTGGTTCAACAGCATCGTTGGAGGTTGCAAAAACCAAATTTTCCAAGCCACTAGAGGTATTACCGCTATTATCAACAGTTTTAAGAGTAATAGCATAAAATTCATCAAATGTATCAATATCTGATAGCGTACATGAACCTTCACCCTTTGAAATTTCCGTAGAGTAGTCACCATATTTAATAATAATCTTTGCCAGATCACTGTCAGACGGATCATCCCATGAAAATTCTATAATATTCCTATTGTAATACCAAGAAGAGCTGTCGGTACACTTTCCTACATTTGTCAGTTTAAAATTTGTAACCTCTGCGGGCGCGGTAGTATCTGTTTCTCCAGAGGTAGTATCTGTTTCTCCAGAGGTAGAGTCTGTTTCTCCAGAGGTAGAGTCTGATTCTCCAGAGGTAGAGTCTGATTCGTTGTCAGAAATTGTATAATCATCTGACCATTCTTCATCTATAAGGCCATCACCATCTGTATCAATACCATCGGCTACCCCATCACCATCTATGTCTATTGCAGTTCCGTCAGCAGTCCCATCTCCATCTATATCTACAGATCCGATACTTGTTCCACTTTGACCGGCATTTAAAGAATCTTGGCAAGATACAAATAAAATGATGGACAGACACGATATTAAAATTGATAGAACAAAATTTTTTTTCAGCATAGAGTTCTCCTTGAATTCAAATAGGAGAAGAATAGCAGTGATAGGGGAAAAATCTATGACACAAAAGTGTTGTTTTTTATGTTTTTTATAAGACCAGTATCGTATGCTATTGCTACAGCTTCGGTACGTCTTGTTGCATTTAGCTTATTGAATATATTTCTGTTATGGCCCTTTACTGTATCAATAGCAATATTTAACTCTTCAGATATCTGATGGTTGGAAAGACCATTGGCTATTAATTGCAGAATCTCCTTTTCCCGGGCAGAAAGTTGTTCTGTGATAAGGGATGAAGATGAAGTCTCCAACGATTTCTCTGATTTCAACATAGAAAATAATGACAATATTTTGTTTAGATATATGGTATCTTTATTTTGTTTTTTAAGCTCTTTAAAAAGTTCCATAATCCCCTCTTTAGTATCAAGAAAAACCCGGATATTTCCTCCATTTTCAGATAAAGAAATGGCTTCCTCTATAATAATTAGAGCTTTCTTTATATTTCCTTCTTTATACAATAAGGCTGCTTCAAGAACGAGAAGCTCAAGACGCTCTTTGTGCATGTTCTTCTCTACAACTTCTTTCTTGTATTCTTCCAATATTGAGAGATTTTTTTTATATTCACCCTTTGCAAGGCCTAATCTTATAGGGAACATTGGATTATTGATGTGTTTGCATAGCTTTTCTGCTTCATTTATTCTTCCACATAAAAGATAAGCGTATGCCTGAAGCAAAACAGCATCTGCTGTGCTTGCAGTAATTTCTTCTTTGCGAATCTTTAATATAGTTTTGGACAGTATTTCCATTGCTTCATCGTTAAGACCTAAAGCTATTTTTACTAAAGCTATTTGAACCTTAGCAATTAAATCACGATTGAGCTTCTTATCGTATAGAGTCATTAGTTTCCAGCTCTTCTGAGCCGCTTCAAGTGCTTTGGAAAGCTCATTGCGCTGATATAATACGCGTGAAAGCCCCATATAGGCTTCTGCCGCAAAGGGAGGCGGGGTTTCTCCCAAAACTTCAATAGCTTTTAAAAATAATTCTTCAGCCTTATATAGGTTATTATCACATTCGGATATTTCTCCCATCGCTACAAGATTCAGTCCTGTAATAAATATGCTTTTATTCTTTTTACTTAGTTCAAGACTTTTTGTATAAATGTTTTTGGCTTGTTCTCTGTTGCCACAAGCGTTAAGCGCGACAGCATGCGCCCAAAGCGCGGTATTGCGGCCATAAACATCATTATCAGCCAATAGTTCCAATGCTTTTTGAGATTGTGTTAGCATATCCTCAAAGTTGTATTGAGAAAATGAAAGGACAGATCTTGCCCCGTAGATTCTACCTAAAAGTTTTTTATAAAAACCTGATTCTTCTTTTTTAAGGATTACATCCTCAGCCATTCCAAGGTTTTGTTCTACTTCTTCAATCTTCCCAAGCCCCAGATTAAGAGTGGCAATCTCGATCCTGAATATAGGGTATTCCATTAAAACTTCTTCTGGCAATGTTTTCAGTTTTTTTAGAATAGAATTAGATGAAAGTCGTAAATGATATATAAACTTGGTTTCTACAAATATATGTTCAAGAAGATTATAATTTTTGGCAGATATTGTATGCTTAAAGGCTTCTGTATATAACTGGTTATGAAAGAACCATAATCCAGCATTCTTATGTAATTCTTCTATTCTATAATCTGAATTGTTTGATAAAATTTTAAGCTTATTGTTAAGTGTTAACTTGAACAGATCGTGATAGCGAAACCACTTTTGTTCATTGTCCATTGGTATAATAAAAAGATTCTGCTGTATTAATTTTTCTATTATAATTTGGCTTGAACTATGGGATGAGTTTATTATCGCGTCACATAGAGGGGCACAGAATTCATTCAGTATGGATGTCTTTACAAGAAAGCTTTGTATTTCTGGTGAGAGATTGGTAATAACTTCTTCAAACAGGTAATCAGAAATATAGGAAATATCTCCATCAAAATATTTTTCTATATCCTGGACGTTTCCACTTTCTTCTATAGACATTACCGCAAGTTTTATACCAGTAACCCAGCCGTTAATTTTCTTCTCAATTATATTTATTTGCTCTGAGGAGACCCTCAATTTGGTAGATAATGAAAAAAAGTCTTTTGTTTCTATATTTGTAAAACGTAGATCTGATATTCTAATTTCCTCCAGTAATCCGGAGACTCTAAGGCGTGCAAGATCAAATGGCGGCTCTTTTCTTGATGACAAAATTATACGCAGATTTTGCGGTTTATATGTGATTAGCTCTAAAAGTAATTCATGAACATCGCTTGAAACAATTCTGTGGTAATCGTCTAAAACAAGAATGATTTCTGTATTGGCTTCTGACAGCTCATTAATTACATGCGCTAATACATTTTTGGTATTTGCTGAGTCAGAAATACGTAAGGTCGAAAGTATTTTTTTTTCAAAACCATTATCGATGGTTCTTAATGATTCAATGATATACATCAAGAAAATTCGAGGATCATTATCATCTTCATCTATTGAGAGCCAGGAATATTTGAGCTGAGTGTTTTCAAGGTAGTCACAAATTGCCGTTGTTTTACCAAAACCCGCGGGAGCGGAAACGAGAGTCAGTCCCTTTTGTTCTCCTTGCTTGAACTTTTTTAATAGCCGTTTTCGCTTTACTATTTGCTGGGGGGAGGTCGGACAGTAAAGTTTTGTTCGGATCATTTCATCTGCCATATTAATAGAATAGTAAATCCATTTAAGGTTCTCTTTAAAGTGAAATTCCTGTTTTTATTTCATTATGATTTTCATTTGTTCTTTTGTGGTAATATTGCAATATCAATCTCTCTTCGAAGTAAAATGTGTATTCTTACATGCCTTTTCTATGATAAGTCTATTTTGTCCCATGGTATTCCTGTTATTTTTTAGTTTTTGCAAACTTATTATAACATTTTGCCATGGGGCTTTCTTTTTAGTTTTTGGCGTGCATTTTATTTTACTGGCCGCATTATAAAGGATCTTATCAAAAATGTGTGAGGATTGTCATTAACAAATGTTAAAAATTAAGATAGATTATACATTTTTTTAATAAAAAACGCCTAAAAATTTTACTTTTTAGACGTTCATTAATTAGAGTTTTTAGTTCACTATTTTTTATTAGTTTTCAACTGCTGTAATAGAAAGCAGAAGACTATCTGTATCTCCTTCTGAAAGATCAGTCTTTGAACCATTTTTCCAGTAAACAGCATTAGTGATAGAATTTTCCGTCAAAAATCCTGC
>JAQQAK010000036.1 GCA_028527945.1 Spirochaetaceae bacterium | reverse complement strand
TTTAAGTAATTATATACAGTATAACAAGTTGTAATTTTTTCTTCTGTTACATTATGGAAGCTCTTTTCAAAACTCCCTGAGTTTTGAAAGAGCCTCTGTAGATTATGATATAAAATATTCAATATGGAATTAAACTTTGATGAATTAAAACGTGAAATTGAATTAATGTTAGAAAAAACCAAAACTATGGTTTTGGCAACATCTGAAAACAATAAAGTAACAGCAAGGTCTATCTGCATCATAAATGATGGATTAGATATATATTTTCAAACTGACAAAAACTTTGAAAAATGCCAACAAATAAAGGCAAATCGCAAAGTAGCATTATGTATTGATAACTTTCAGCTTGAAGGGACAGCATTTGAAATTGGCTCTCCCCTTGAACCGTACAACAGTTATTTTCAGAAAAACTTTCAGGAAAAGCATAACGGATCTTTTAAAACATACAGTCACCTTAAAAATGAAACAGCTTTTAAAGTAGAACCGACAAAAATAACATTATGGAAATATATAGATGAAAAACCATGTAGAGACATTCTATACAACAGATCAGAATCAGATGTAAGGACTTTTTATAACATGATCTAAGAAGTAAAAATAACTTCTAAAATTATAGAATATCAAGATTCAACATTACAGCACTCATCACCCTGAATTACTTTACATAAGGGAGAAGCTATGACAGCGCCCAAAACAGGTGCAATCAGATAAATAAAAATCTCGGACATTTTTCCACTAAAAACAGCAGGGCCAAGAGAACGCGCAGGATTCATTGATGCTCCGGTTAATGGCCCGCCTACCAATGCTGAAATAAAGACTGTTCCACCAACGGCAACTCCTGCCATTATCCCTTTTTCCATATGCCCTGTTGAAACATTTAAAACGACAAACATTAATATAAAAGTTAGAACCATTTCAATTATAAAAGCAAGCAGGTTTGTTACAGAAGGAATAGTTTCTCCAAGTGTTAGACTTTCAGGGAAAGCAAGTCTTAGTAAAAACGAAGCGACAAATGAACCTGCAAATTGTGTAATAATATAAAGGCTTGCGATTCTCAAATCCATCTTGCGAGCAAAAATAAAACCTATTGTCACCGCTGGATTAAGATGTGCTCCTGATACATTTCCAACAGAATAAACCATGGCCATGACAACAACGCCCCAAACCATCGAGCAACCAAGATGTCCTATTATATTGCCATATCCATAATCAACAACAGACGCTCCACAGCCAAATAAAACAAGCATAAATGTACCAAAAAACTCAGCTATCAAACTTTTAGGTTCAATACTTACTTTCATAATAAAAAACTCCAATTAAGAAAAACAGATTTTTTTCTTATATATTGTTTACTTCTATTTATCTGTTATAATCTTTTACTCAATGAAGTTAAAGAGTTTTATATTAATTCTACAGATTATTATTATTTTTACTCCATGGCAAAATCTTTTAGCAGAAAACACAGAAAATAACCAGAACAGTAAAGTATTTATACTTAACAATATTGAATGGGACATAACAGGACGCAGTAAACCAGCACGTCTTTTATATGCTGCTGATATAGACAGAAATGAAAAATGGAATAACATTGAAGAACTTGATTTTTGGATAAAAGATAAAAGACAACTTCTTATCAATCAGAGAGAACTTAAAGCTGTAGATGTTATTTATTCATTACAAGAAGAAGAGCAAGATATTCTTGTAAATTTAAAAATCACAATAACTGATAGTATGAATATTATTGCGCTGCCAAAACCAGAATATTCATCATCAGACGGCCTTGATCTAAGTATAAGAGCCAGAGATTACAACTTCTTAGGATTACTTACTCCTCTTAGAATAAATTTAGGTTATGCCGCAGAACCTGAAGCAATAAGCTCTCTTGATCTCCTAAACGCAAGCTGGTATTCAGAAATATCACTGTCTATTCCTTTCAAAGTAAATATAATAGATTTTGAATATTCATTTACACAAGATTTTGAATATACTGACGATTCAGTTTTTCAATCATCTACAGTTAACGAAATAACAGGCTCAATAGATACAAAGATAGGAACCTTTTCTTCAACACTTTCTGAAGGTTGTTATTATAACGCAGAAAATGGAGATGAATACAAGGCTGAATATGGGAATTATCTTGAAGGCTGGTATTTTAACACAACCGCAAGTGCTTCTTACAGTAAAGACTTGATTGAATTTAAAAAACTGGGAACATCTCTGTCAGCAGGAGCTTCTCTTGGCATCAATTTTAACTATTTACCAAATCTAACTTATATAGGGGCTGAACGCGCAGGCCCAACTCTAACTCCTTCAACAAGTTTGTCGACTGGAAGAATAGATTGGATAGATAATCTTAGAGAAGGATATTCATTATCTTTAAGCACTTCGTTTCCTTATGACTTTTACAAATCAGAATTAAATCCTGTTTTTTCAACTACAGCTATATATCATCATAGATTTTGTTCATGGTTCGGACTTTCAGGAAATCTTTTCGCAATGTACAGACCTAGCAGTAAACTTTCATCGGCTGATGACTATATTAGAGGGATAACCTCTTTACAATCATCAGCGGGACTATTTTTGAACATAGATGCCCCATTTCTTATTCAATTTTATCCTGATAAATTATTCGGATGGTCCTGGGCACATTTCCTATCATTTGATTTACACATTGCACCATTTATAGATTTTGCCTTATCATATAATAGAGAAGATAAAAATTATGACAAATATAAACCTTATTATTTCTGTCCTGGAATCGAGGCGATAATTTATCCAAAAATCTTTAGAAGTCTTTTTCTTCGTGTAAGCGTCGGATTTGATTATAGAGATTTTCCATCATCACATGAACTTTACATAGGGCTATCTCATCAATATTAATTATTTAACATGGACTTTACATAAGCCAGTCTCATCAATCTTGATATTGAATATTTATTAAATTACACTTAAATTATCACAATTAAATCCTTTCAGGAATAAAAATATTCCAGAAAGGATTCTTATGCTTATGGAGAACTATTTGGTTACAAAAAAAATACTATCAATATTAATGGGGTTATTAACATATGGAATATTAGTATCTGTGGCTCCCAATCAAATTGATAAGGAAGATGTACAAAAATTATATAATGAAAATTTTATCCTCAGATCTGTTGACAGCTATAAAGATTTAACAATCTCTGACAACGGAAAAGCTTCATCAGTATATAAAACCTTAAAAAAGCAAGAACCAAACTTTATTACAGAAACAATAATGTTTATAGAAACAGAAAATGCTGATGAGGTGATCAGTAAACTTGAAAAAAATTTAGCAGATTTCCAAAGTTATAATAGAATCCCATATTTTTCTAAACATAACAAAACAACGACACCTCTGTTTATGAATACCGATATAATTTCAAATAAAAAAATAGAAAAAGGAAACTCATGGTTTTTGTCCTGTAGAATGAAACCATTCAATGAATATGAAGCAGATTTTACACTGACCAAAAACACCAACTCTCTTAAATTTAGCACAAACAATACCAGCCCAATTATCTATGAAGATGTAGAAGCTATTGCTCCAGGGAATATGCAATGGATAATAGAAGCGGAAACAGTAGAAAATGGAGTGCTTATATATGGAGCAGGTGCGGTCAAGGCCTTTGATTTTTTTGGCATTCTACACCAAAGGTTATCTGTTGCTCTTGAAGGACGAAGTGAAGCTTTTTTCAAATGGCAATATCAAAAATTGACATCGGAAGACCTCTAAACAGTAGGGTTGAGGGTCTTCACTATATGACAATTATCTAAGAACTTTCCTTGCCAGAGAAATATTATCTTCACTCCTTAAACAAAAGCCCATTTATATAATTACCAACTACAAAACTCAAAATCATTATCACATTTCATATAGTTTAAATATTCATTTATTTGCATTTTCTTCTTCAAGAAACTTGAGTCTGACAATTCTTTTGTAGTCATTACATTATATTTTTTCTTCCATATATAACCAATACAAATAAAGAACGTATTAATAGATTTTTTAAATTTTTAA
>JAQQAK010000035.1 GCA_028527945.1 Spirochaetaceae bacterium | reverse complement strand
ATATATGAAAATATGTGATTCAACTCCAAAGAAAGACGGTTTCCGTATGCCAGGAGAATTTGAACCTCAACAACAAATATGGATGATTTGGCCGGAACGAACAGATAATTGGCGAAATGGAGCGAAACCAGCTCAAGAAGCTTATGCCAGAGTAGCCGAAGCAATTAACAAGTTCACACCAGTAACCATGTTGGTTTCAAACAATCAGTATAATAATTGTGTAAAAAAGCTTTCCAAATCTATTCGTGTTGTTGAAATGAGTTCCAATGATGCATGGAGTCGTGATATGGGCCCCACCTTTTTAGTTAATGATAATGGAGAAATAAGGGCTTGTAACTGGCGCTTTAATGCTTGGGGAGGATTGGGAAACGGACTATATTTTCCATGGGATAAAGATGATATGATTGCTCAAAAAATTTGTAACATGGAGCAGATAGATTATTATAGTACTGATTCATTTGTTTTGGAGGGGGGCTCTATTCATGTTGACGGGCAAGGAACTGTTATGACGACAGAAATGTGCCTGTTGGATCCACATCGCAATGGTCATATGAATAAAAAAGAAATAGAAAAAAAACTCTGCGATTATCTTAACTGTGAAAAGGTTCTATGGATTAAAGACGGGATAGATCCAGAAGAAACTAATGGACACATAGATGATGTAGCCTGCTTTGTACGTCCGGGAGAAGTTGCATGTATTTATAGTGACGATTCCTCTCATCCTTTTTACAGAGAAGCACAGGCAGCTTACAAAAACCTCTGTCAGGCAACTGATGCGCGTGGAAGAAAAATTAAAGTGCATAAACTTTGTTTAACTAAAAACGCAGTCCTGCTTCAAGGGGCCGATAGTATCGATTGCAGTCATGATTCAGTACCTCGTAGAGAAGGTGATCTTTGTATTGCCTCCTATATGAATTTTCTGATCAGTAATGATGGGGTAATAGTCCCTCAATACGATGATCCCAATGATACCATGGCCTTGGAGCAAATCAAGGCCATGTTTCCTGAACATCAAGTAATAGGGGTTTCCACCAGAGAAATAGTTTACGGTGGTGGAAATATTCACTGTATCACTCAGCAACAACCTAAAGTGTAAAAATCTTCATTAATAAGGTTAAGTTATTTTAATGAGATAAAAGAGGGCTGTACATTTCTGGTCTTCTATCTCTAAAAACTCCCCATTCTCTACGCATCCTGGCAATTTCAATCAGATCAAAGGAAGCTGTAATAACAGCTTCCTGTTCTCTATCAGCTTCAATAACCATTTCACCGGTCTGATCTACAATAAAAGAAGAGCCGTAAAAAGTCATGGAAGAATCTTTTTCAACTTCTTTTCCAATTCTGTTGGAAGCGATTACGGGCATAATATTAGCCGCAGCATGCCCCTGCATACAACGCTGCCAATGAGGTTTTGAATCTCGTTGTAAAACAGGTTCACTTCCTATAGCAGTTGGGTAGAACAGTAATTCTGCCCCCATCAAAGCCATAGCCCTTGCTGCTTCAGGAAACCACTGATCCCAGCAGATTCCGACTCCAATTGTAGCATACCGGGTTTTCCAAACTTTAAAACCAGTATCACCTGGAGTAAAATAGAATTTTTCAGCATAAGGCATACCATCTGGAATATGAGTCTTCCTGTAAATTCCCAACAAACTTCCATCTGCGTCAATAATAGCAATACTATTGAAAGTTGTATTACCTGCTTTTTCAAAAAAACTTATAGGTAGAACAACCTCTAGTTCCGCGGCAACTTCCCGGAATCTCATGATAGCAGGGTTCTCTTCTACAGGAGTGGCCAGATCTAAATGTTCAAAATTATGGCGCTGACAAAAATATGGGGTTTCAAATAATTCTTGAAGCAAAATGATTCTGGCGCCCATTGTTGCCGCCTTGCGAACTATAGCTTCAGCTTTTTCCAGCATTTCCTGCCTATTCCAACTACAACTCATCTGGGTGGCAGCAACAGTAACCTTTCTCATTCACTTAACTCCATCTATCAGATTTCTTTTTACATCGGCCAAGGCTTCGTCCATACGGCTGAGAACGTCTTTAATATTTTGTTCAGAAATTACCGCAGTGGGTTCAAACCGAATTGTTTTTGCATTTACAAGTGTGCCTGCTGTTAACACTTTCCGCGCAAATAATCCTTTAGAAGTTTCATACCCCAAATCGCAGGTATGAAACTCAACAGCTAACATTAGACCAACGCCCCGAACCTCCTGAATTACTTCAGGATACTTTCCCGCCAGAGTTTCAAGTCCAGTCTTTAAAAGTATACCTTTCTCTTTGCAAACACGTGGAATATCATTCGCTAACATATAACGAATTGTTGCAATAGCAGCAGAACATGCAAGGGGATTCCCTCCGAAAGTAGGAGATCCCAATAACCAAGGATTATCAACCAGCTCCTGAGTCCACATTTTTGGTTTACAAATAATACCAGTGATTGGCATAATGCCTCCTCCAAAGGCTTTCCCGTATGCAAGGATATCAGGCGTAACTCCTTCCTCCTCACATCGCCACATAGCACCAGTTCTCCCCATACCAGTTTGAATTTCATCAAAAATCAGAGAAACACCATATTCATCACATATTT
Organism: Spirochaetaceae bacterium; assembly: GCA_028527945.1. Classification (GTDB taxonomy): domain Bacteria; phylum Spirochaetota; class Spirochaetia; order UBA9216; family UBA9216; genus Thalassospirochaeta. The sequence continues at coordinate 999 of JAQQAK010000035.1, read as the reverse complement.
TCCGTACTTCTTTCAGGTATCCCTTAGGAGGAATAATTACACCGGCTTCGCCCTGAATAGGTTCTAAAATTACAGCCGCAACCTTTTCTCCGACAGCTTGAAGATTTGATACAGCCTTTCTAATATCGTCGGCATTACCATACTCTACATGTTGAACCTGCTGAACCATTGGAGCATAGGGTACACGATAAGTACCTTTTCCGCCCATTGAAACTGCACCCATAGATTTACCATGAAAAGCCCCTACCGTGGATATATACCACCTTCCACCAGTGGCGATACGGGCTAATTTTAAAGCCATTTCTACAGCTTCGGCTCCACCATTTGTAAAAAAGCAATATTTAAGATCTCCTGGAGTAATATCTGCCATAGCCTTTGCAAGATATCCACGTAAAGGATCAAGTAATTCCTGAGAGTGTAAGGCCTGATGTTCCAACTGCGCTTTAACGACATCCAGAATTTCAGGGTTTCTGTGTCCACAAGTATAGATACCAAAACCACCAAGACAATCGATAAATTCTTCACCATCCAAGCCTATACAATAAGCACCGTTATCTTCCCACTCTAAAACCGCCTCCTCTTCAGAGTCAGAGGATACTGATTTACGATACTTCAACCAACCTGGACTTACATAATTGTCAAATTGATATAAAGTGTCGGAGATCATCTGTTTCTTTTCTTCAGAAGAAATATCCTTGGTATCTGTTTTAATAAGACCTATAATTCTTTCAAGCTCTTTTATAACCTGTTCATTTGTTGCCATAATAATTTCATCCTTTTCGCCAAATAATTAATCATTTTTACTTTTATTCAGAATAACTGGTTTTATAATTCACAACAATTACAAAAAACCGTCAATTAATAGCATTTTGCAAGTAGATGATAATTACTAATAATTATAAAAATTACACTTACAGGTTTATCAATGAACTATTTTTTACATGGAGGAGAACTTCTTCCCCGCATATGCTGAGAAGAAAATATTCAGAGAGACTTAAA
>JAQQAK010000034.1 GCA_028527945.1 Spirochaetaceae bacterium | reverse complement strand
TTTAATAATTAAATTTATCAAAAAACATAAAATATATTTTTTGCTATTGACAAGTTAGGCAAGACTTATTACATTAGCTGTATAATATTTAAGTTCGGAAAAACAAAACTCACATTGAGTGTTGTTTAGATGAAGTTAGTGTTTATTCGCCAGGCAGGTTTTATACCTTGTGAAAAACTTGAGTGTTGTTCTTTTTTGTAATATTTACAATAGAATAATTATACTTGTTATAGAGAAAAACCGGCCGCTTAAAATCATTCCACGCAGGACTGCTATAATCTCGGTGTTCTGCTCAGAGTTGGTTGATTGCGAATCGTAGAAAGGTTTATTTTGGTTGAAAAGAATTAGTATAACCTTTTACAGAAATTAATCTTTTAAGGAAATCCTTGAAAGATATTATAAAAAAAGTTTTTGAATTGCAGAGTATCCTGCTGTTGGTTTTACCCTTCTCGGATAGCGGTGGTAGGCTATCCGGCCATTTATCTCTCCATAGAGCAGTCCTTTGAACTTTGGGGCTGCTCTATTTTTTTATTTACAAAAGGTCTTGTGAAGGAGCTTAATTCAGGTAAATTACAAAATGCCTTTACTCAAAAGAACAGTTTTAAAAGAGTTGAATACAGCTTCAGCCTGATCAACTGTTTTGGAAGCGAGTGCGTTTTTAGAAAATTCTTCACAATCGGAAATTGTTAATCTTGAAGAAAAAGATTTTAGCGAGGGGACCTTTTGCGGAGCAGTACTGAATTTTCTTATTCCAAGGCCTGCAAGGAAAGAAAAGAATAAAGGTTCAGAGGCCGCTTCGCCGCAAACAGAAACTTCTGTATTGCTTTTTAAGGCTTGATCAGCAATACGCTTCATAACTTTCAGAACTGCCGGATGATACGGTCTGTACATGTCTTTAACATATTCATTTGTTCTATCAACCGCTAATGTATACATAATAAGATCGTTTGTTCCTATACTGAAAAAATCAGCTTCAGAAGATAATTCTTCTATTATTTCTACAGCAGAAGGAAGCTCAATCATTACACCTATTTCAGGAGGTTCTATCCCTTCAACATTATCCTGTACAAGACTATTCATGCAGGTATTAACAACTTCTTTAGCAGCAAGAAATTCATCAAGGCTTGAAACCATTGGAAACATAATTTTAAGCTTTTTTCCTACTCCTGCTCTAAGCATAGCCTTTAGCTGATCCTGAAAAACATCTACATGAGCCAAAGAAAAACGTATTCCGCGAAAACCAAGAAAAGGATTTGCTTCTGTTTTAGTATTTGTGTGCCCTGGAATTTTATCTCCACCAATATCAAGGGTACGAAAAACACATTCAGCATCTCCATTCTTCTCAAGTATTGTACGGTAGATTCTGTATTGTACTTCTTCAGAGGGGAATTCATCCCGAATAAGAAAAGGAAACTCGCTTCGATAAAGACCTATCCCTTCAGCCTTATAATTTGTAGCGGTATGGACATCATGAATAATATTTATATTGGCCTGAATTTTAAGGTGTACTCCATCAACTGTAAAAGATTTTGCAGGAATATCAAAATTCTCAGTCTTAGAAGAATCAACTACTGTATCATATCGTTCAAGGACTTCTTCAGAAGGGGTAATATAAACAGAACCAGAACCACAATCCATTAAAATATCAGAATTTTCCTGAATAGAAAAAATTCTTGAATCAGTTGTAGAGAGAAGCGGCAAAGCCAAAGAATGAGCCAATATGGTGATATGGGCAGTAATTCCGCTTCCATAAAGAATAAGCCCCTTGGCATTCTGCAGCCATATTTTTACAAGTTCTGATGGAAAAACGTTATCAGCTATTATAACATTTGATGAATAGTCAGCAGAAACTGAGGTCTTACCATATAAATTAGCTAAAAGCCTATGTTCAAGATCTTTTATATCCTGGATTTTTTCCTGAATACCAGGTAAATCCGAAGCTTTAAAAATTTCGGCATACCGATCTGTAATTTTTCGTACAGCCTCATCGGGTTTTATACCTTCTTTTATAAGAAGACGCATCTCTCCGGTAAAATTATCATCTCTGAGCATTAGAAAATGAGCAGTAAAAATCATTCCTGCGACATCAGTAAGAGAATCATCAATACCAGACTGAAGAGATTCAAGCTGCCGCATAGACATTTCCAAGGCTTTATCAAAGGCAGCCAGGTCAAGCTCAATACAGGAAACATCTACATCATCGGGATCAGGGCAGCTGTTAATTTCCTCTTCAGAGGAGAGAGAGTTGTAAGCAATAGAAGAAGAATGGGATTCTCTGTTAAGAATGTATGCCTTACCTCTTACCGCAGAAGAACCTTCACCAGCCCCCTTTATAATCAGACTCTTTATTTTTTCTTTTTTAGATGCTTTCTGACCAAGGTTCATAAGCATCTGACTACTGACAATAGAAGCTGCAAGCTGAGAGGCAATAGCTTTTAAAGCCGATGTGTCACGTTTACTAAAATATCCGGGTTTTCTATGCTGAAGAGTTATAACACCTATTCGTTTTATTCCACGTTTAATTGGAACAGCAAGAAAGGCTTCATACAACTCTTCATCAATTCCCTGAAAATGTCGAAAAGAAGGATTCTTAGTAGCGCTGGCCTCACAAACAGGCCGCAATTCTTTCAGTGCAATCCCTGTTATTCCTTCGCCCGGTTTAAGTCTAACATTATCAATTGAGGAAGGAGAAAGCCCTACGGTAGCTTTTAACACAAGTTCATCGCGGCTTTCATTGTATAAATATATAGAGCAGACATCCGCGCTCATATGAGACGCAACCATTTCAGTGATATCTTGCAAAAAATTTTTAAGACTGCTTTTTTTATCAAAAACCGACGCAAGCTCAGACGCGCTAACGATCAGATCGATATCATCCCGTTTTTCTCCCATAACTACAGGTTATTCTATTAAAAGAAAATAGTCAAACAAAGCGAAAATTCCCCATCCAAGAGAAATCCCCATCAGAGTAAATAAAACATAAAAAATAAGAGTATTAAATATTATTCGAGGTTTTAGTATAGTTTACATCACATGCTTTTGATCATAGTATTGTAATAGAATAGGATCTTACTATTTGGAGTAACACTTTGAGTCGAATAACCATTTTTCATTATCATTTGCTTCCGGGAGGAGTTACAAATGTGATTTTACTCGGCGTAAAATCACTGATATTAAATGCCTCCAATCTTGAAAGTATTAGAATTGTATGCGGAAAGGCTGAAAACACTAATATAATAGAAAAAAAACTTTTAGAAGAAATAAAGAAATCCGGAAAAAACATATTTTTTGAAATCCGCGTAGAACCTACTATAGATTATCTGACTAATAATTCAAGGTTAAATCCTGAAAAGATTGAGGCTCTTGCTCTAAAACTGCATGAATCTTATGGTGACAGCTTTTGGTGGATTCATAATTATCACCTTGGCAAAAATCCACTTTTTACCGCAGCGGTAATTCATACAGCAAAACAATTTCCAGAACAAAGAATCTTACTTCATATTCATGATTTTCCAGAATGTGCCCGATATGACAATCTTGATAAATTATTTTTGGCAGGAATAAAAAATCCATACCCTGTTACAAAAAATATAGATTACGCTTTAATTAATAGCCGTGATAAAAAAATACTTGAAGAGGCAGGAATCCCTTCTGAAAAACTTTTTCTACTAAACAACCCGGTTGAAGATGACAGCATAGACAGTATTGTAATGAGTGACGAGAAAAAAATAGAACTAAAAACTGCTTTTTTTAAATCTTACCACAATGATTTTCCGGGATTAAAACCTGACGGAAAAATATTATTTTATCCGGTCAGAACAATCAGAAGAAAAAATGTCTTTGAAGCAGGCCTTATTGCAGCTCTTTCAAATGAGCCTATAAATCTTGTTCTTAGCCTTCCGGGAATATCAGACTCGGAAAAAAAATATTCAGAGCTCTGTGAAAAAACTTTTAAAGAGGGACTAATCCCCGGAATATGGGGCTCAGGGATGTCAAAATCACAAGATGTTCCCAGTTATCCGCAAATGCTCAAACTCTGCGACATGATTATTTCCTCTTCTGTGCAGGAAGGATTTGGCTATCTTTTTATAAACTCTGTAACTTTGGGCACTCCGGTAGTAGCGCGTAATCTGGATATTCTTGATGGAATAAAAGATTTTTTCCCGGAACAACATTGCTTTTTTTATAACAACTTCTTTGTTCCTATAAGTGGGAGTAAAGCCGAAACATTAAAAGAGGCATACAAGATAAAGATAAAAAAACTTGGAAAATATTTATCAGAGAAGGCTGTTGAAAGCATAAGCAAAAAAATTGAACTATTATCAACAGATAAAATTGCTGATTTTTCATTTCTTTCAGTAGAAGAACAGGTAGATATCCTAAAAAAAGTATCGGATTCTCCTGATCTAAAAATGGTAATACATAATTTAAATGAAGAAACGATGAACTTCATTTATAAAAAACTGAATGAAGGAAAATATAACCCAATTTCAGCTGAACACTTCAGTCTCAAAAAACACGCTGAAACTATTGCACATATTTTGAACAATAAGTACAGTGAAAATATAGATATTCAAAACAAACAAGATATTCAACAAAATCTTCTGGACAGATTTGCGGAGCCAGAATATATGAGGCTGTTATATGAATTTTAAAAAACTTGGCTGTGTTTTTCTTCTGCTCTTTTTTATCAGCTTGTCCTTAACGTTTTCTGCCCCAGTTAAAATAGACAATTCTTTAG
>JAQQAK010000033.1 GCA_028527945.1 Spirochaetaceae bacterium | reverse complement strand
AGAAAAAAATATCCTTGCTGAAAGTTGCATGAATATTTTTTATTAATGTCTTCTATTTCTTTTCTCTGAAAATAATTATCTTCTTTTTCTGGAGAAATAGTCAAAAGATCTTTTAGAAAATTGGCTCTATTATTTTGCTCATTAATTGCCAAATGTTTTTTTAGTACCTTATTTTCTTTTTCAAAAGCATTTTTTGTTTCTTTCTTTTTTATTATTTTTTCAATTGATATTTGAAGTTCTTTTTTTTTAATTGGTTTTAGAAGATAATTAACTACACCAAATTGGATAGCGCTCTGAGCATATTCAAACTGACTGTAGCCGCTGATTATTATAAAAGAAACATCCAAGCCCTGTTCTCTGGTTTTTTTTATTATTTCAATTCCATCATAAATTGGAATTCGAATATCTGTTATTACAATGTCAGGCTCTTCTTCCAGGATTTTTTTGTATGCTGTTTCTCCATCATTAGCTGTGCCTATTATAGATATTCCAAGGTTTTTCCAGTCGAGGATGTATTCAATTAGTTGGCAAACTTTTTTTTCATCATCAACAATAAGAAGTTTTAGCATACAAGTCTCCTGAAAGAATTTGAAACCGTCTGGAGTACAAAATAATATTGTTAGTTTTTATTTAAATTTCTGATAAAAAAAAAGACGGTATATTTTAACTACTCCCTTTTATTGCATTTGTCAAGTTTTTTATATTCTGCTGGATATAGATCAGTTATAGTTCTATCTGGGAATATTCTTTTTTTTATGAAGTGAAAAGTCTCAAAATACTAAAAAAAGTGCTATTTTTCCAAAAATCATCATCCAAAATCTAAAAATTGAATGTTGTGAATCTGTAATACCGGTGAGATGATTATTTAACAAAAAGATGTTTTCATAACATCAACAAATGGAGGTGTATTATGCACATAAAAAAACTATTTATTGTTTTAGCAATAGTTTGCTTTTCAGCAAGTCTCTCTTTTGCTAACGGAACACAAGAGGGGGGAGAGGAGCTGCCTATTCTTGGAGCTGGAATATATTCAGCAACAGATAATTTTAATTCTTTTATTGGAAAAGCCATTGTTAAGGCAAGTAATGGTGTTTTTGATACAAATATTGATGATGGTCAGTTTGATCAGGCTAATCAAAATAATCAAATTGATACCATGCTGGCAAAAGGCGCTTCTTGTATTGCTATTTCACTTGTAGATATAACTGCTGCTGGTAATGTAATTCAGAAGTGTAAAGATGCCGGAGATATTCCAATTATTTTTTTCAATAAAGAGGTTACTGATCAAGAACTTTTGGCTTCTTATGGTAAATGCTATCAGGTTACTTCAACTGGAGGAACTTATGGCGCTGATATACAAGGGCAATTGGTTGCGGAATATTGGATGGCTCATCCTGAAGCAGACAAAAATAGTGATGGCAAAATGCAGATAATCAATTTAATGGGAGATCCAGGCCATACTGCTTCAATGCCAAGATCTAATGGTGTTAAGGACGCAATAACTTCAGCAGGTATAGAACTTGATATTCTTGAAGAAGACACCGGAATGTGGGACACCGCAAAAGCAAAAGAAAAAATGGATGCATGGATTTCTAAATTTGGAAATGAAATAGAGTTTATTATCTGCGCTAATGATGCTATGGCTCTAGGTTCTCTTGCTTCAATAGAGGCCGCCGGTTTTAACATTTCAGGCACAGACAGTGAAAAATATATTCCTGTTATCGGTATAGATGCTCTTCCTGAAATGTTGAGCAAGATTGAGTCTGGTGAAGTTATGGGTTCTGTTTTACAGGATGCAACAACTCAGGGCACTACAATTGTAAAAATGGCAAGCAATCTTGTCGCTGGAAAGGATGTTTTAGATGGTATGAGTGTTGAACTTGAAGCTGGGGCTAAAGCCGTGCGAGTTCCTTACACAGGAATTACCAAAGAAAATATAAGTACAGCAGAAGAGTGCTACGGAAATTAAGCGTTCATTATAATTAAACTAAAATTATTTATAAGGCGCGCTGATAGTTGCTGCGCGCCTTATAATCTGAGGTCGTTACATGCAGACAAATAATATTCTTGAAATGAGTCATATTAGCAAGTCTTTTCCCGGAGTTAAAGCACTTGATGATGTTAGTTTAGCTGTCAGAAAAGGCTCTGTACATTCTTTAATGGGAGAGAATGGCGCTGGAAAATCTACACTAATGAATTGTTTGTTCGGTTTATATTCTATAGATGAAGGAGAAATTATTCTTGATGGTGAAAAAGTAGTTTTTTCAAATCCGGCAGAGGCTCTTTCTCATCATGTCTCTATGGTTCATCAGGAATTGAATCAGGTTCCGGACAGAAGTGTTATGGAAAATATTTGGTTGGGACGTTTTCCTATGAAGGGGATCTTTCTTGACAGTAAATTGATGTTCAATGAAACTGAAAAAATATTACAAGATCTGGACATTGAAGTTGTCCCTGAAGATATAATTAGTGAATTAACTGTTTCTCAAAAGCAGATGGTTGAGATTGCAAAGGCTGTTTCATATGATTCAAAAATAATAGTTATGGACGAGCCTACATCTTCACTGACAGAAAATGAAACCGAGCATTTATTTGAAATAATAAATAAACTGAAAGAAAAAGATATCAGCATCATTTATATATCGCATAAAATGGAAGAAATCCTCCGTATTTCAGATGACGTTACCGTCATGAGAGATGGGAAACTAATTGGAACAAAGTCTGCTTCAAATATTACTACAAACGAGATCATAAAAATGATGGTAGGCCGTGAATTAAAACAACGGTATCCTGTAAAAGAATACGAGCAGGGAGAACCTCTTTTACAGGTGAAAGCTCTTTCATCGGAAAGCGGGCAATTTAGTGATGTAAATTTTGTACTTAAAAGAGGCGAAATCCTTGGAATTTCAGGCTTGGTTGGAGCCAGACGAACAGAGGTCTTGGAAACTATTTTCGGCAGCAGAACAAAAAGCTCTGGTGAAATTTATTTAAATGAAAAGAAGATAAACAATGATTCTCCTGAGAAATCAATGAAAAATGGTTTCGCGATGTTAACTGAAGAACGCAGGTTTAACGGAATCTTTCCTGAACTAAACATAATGTTCAATATGATGATTGCGAATTTGGGTAAGTATCATAAAAGGCGATTTCTTGACAGTAAGTTAGTAAAAAATGATGTTGCCGGAATGATAAAGGCTCTAAGTATTAAAACTGTTTCAGAAAAAATTCCAATAAAGAATTTGTCAGGCGGAAATCAGCAAAAAGTCTTGCTGGCCAGATGGTTATTGCGTAATCCAGATGTTTTACTTCTTGATGAACCAACTCGCGGTATAGATGTCGGTGCAAAATATGAAATCTACCAATTAATGAATGATCTTGCCAGTCAAGGCAGAGCAATAATTATGGTTAGTTCTGAGATGCCTGAACTTTTAGGAGTCGCGGACAGAATACTTGTTATGAGCAATGGAAAACAAGCTGGTATTTTTGATACCAAGTCGGTAACACAGGAGCAGATAATGGAAGCATCTGCAATGTATTTATAACTTTCGTGAAAACAGAGGATTTATGGTTGATATGGATAAATTAAAACGCGTTCTTGAGGACAAAATAATTTATTTGGTTTTGATATTGCTAGTCATTGTGATTATAGCGATAGAACCAAAGTTTTTTTCATTACTAAATTTTAAGAATATATGCGCTCAGTCAGCGACAAAAATAATAATAGCTCTTGCGGCTGGAATGGTGCTGATGGTTCAAGGTGTGGATCTTTCAGCTGGCAAAATGATTGGTTTGGCCGCAGTTGTAGCTGCTTCGTTAATGCAAAAATCTGATTATGCTTATCGAATGTATCCACATCTTCAGGAACTTCCAATAATAGTACCGTTACTGCTTGTTGTTGTTCTTTGTGGATTACTTGGCGCGGTTACAGGTTTTTTTATTGCTATTTTAAAGGTAACACCAATAATAGCTACTCTTGCTATGCAACTTGCATTATATGGTGTCGCATCAATTTACTTTGATAGACCTCCTTATGGAGCACAGCCTATTGGAGGAATAAATCCCACAATAATTAAAATTGGAACTGGAAGTTTAAAACTGGGGCCTGTGCAGATACCGTATCTAATATTTATTGTGGCAGCAGTTGCTATTATTTTGTGGTTTGTATGGAATAAAACAAAATTCGGAAAATATATGTACGCAATAGGAGGCAATCCTGAAGCTGCAAAGGTCTCTGGTGTAAATGTAAACAGAACTCTTATTCTTGTTTATTCAATAGCGGCCATGCTTTACGCGGTTGCCGCGGTTCTTGAAGTTGGACGTATTGGAACCGCAACTAATAATACCGGAAACCTGTATGAAATGGATGCTATAGCAGCTTGTGTTATAGGTGGTGTGTCGCTAAATGGTGGTATAGGATCTGTTGGCGGAATTATTATTGGTGTATTGATATTTACTGTAATCAATTACGGTCTTGCTTTTATAGGTGTAAATATGTACTGGCAGTACATTGTCAAAGGTATGATCATTCTCTTTGCAGTTGTTCTTGATATGAGAAAATATGCCAGAAGAAAATAAATCATGGAGGTTTAATTATGCGAGAAGTTGTTAAGAATACAAGACTTAAAGAAAATTGCAGTAAAGAAGAAATAAAAGCTTTTGTTAATGAGGTTATCCCTCAACTTACACTTAAAGAAAAAATAGGAATAATGTCCGGGCAGGTTACTGAGAAAAAGCTTTTAGACGACCTTTTTGAGATAGGACATTATAATATAAAACCATACCCTACAATGGCCGTTGAAAGGCTTGGACTTCCAAATATGAGGTTTATTGACGGCCCCAGAGGTGTTGTCGCAGGTTCTTCTACCTGTTTCCCTGTTGCTATGGCAAGAGGCGCTTCTTTTGATAAAGAACTTGAAGAAGAAATAGGCGAAGCAATTGGAGAGGAAATAAGAGCTCATGGCGGTAACTATTTTGGAGGGGTCTGCATAAATCTTATGCGTAATCCAAGATGGGGCAGAGCGCAGGAGTGCTATGGAGAAGACCAATACCATATGGGTGAAATGGGCGCTGCTCTTGTTCGAGGTGTTCAAAAACATAATGTAATGGCCTGCATAAAACATTTTGCCATGAATAGCATAGAAAATGCCAGATTTAAGGCTGATGTCTATGCTGACAAACGGACTTTACACGAGGTTTATCTTCCTCATTTTAAAAAATGCATAGAAGAAGGCGCCGCGTCTGTTATGGGTGCTTACAATAAGGTTTATGGTGAGCAAGCTTCTGAAAGTTCACTCCTTCTTACGGATATTTTAAGGAAAAAATGGAAATTTAATGGTTTTACTATTTCTGATTTTCTCTGGGCTGTTAAAGATGCTGTTAAGGCAGTTAAAAGCGGTATGGATATTGAAATGCCATGCTTTTGTTGTTATGACAATGAACTACCTAATGCTGTAGCAGAAAAAAGAATTGACGAAGCCGTTCTTGATGAATCTGTAAAAAATATTCTTAGTACCATTCTTTATTTTGAAACAAGAAAAGACCCTTGTAAATATGATGATTCAGTTATTGCTTCTGAAAAACATATAGCTATTGCCAAAAAAGCGGCTGAAGAATCAATGGTTCTTCTCAAAAATGAAGGAAGTATACTCCCTTTTGATCCAAATAAAGTAGAAAGAATTGTTGTACTTGGAGAACTTGGAGATACTGAAAATATTGGAGATCATGGTTCAAGTAAGGTTCATCCAAAGTATACAGTAACTCCTTTACGGGGGCTTATGAATAAATTTCCATCAAAAGAAATTCTTTACAATGATGGAAAAGATTTGGATGCTGCCAAAAAGCTTGCGGAGTCTGCTGATGTTGTAATTATAACAGCTGGATATATTCATTCTGATGAAGGAGAATATTTGGCTGACAGAAGCGATGCTGCTGAAATGGGTGGAGACAGGAAATCTATGCGGCTTAAGCAGAGAGATGTTGATCTCATAAAAGCCCTTAAAGGTGTTAACCCTAATACTGTTGTATGCATGATTGGTAGCAGCGCTATACTAATTGATGATTGGGAAAAGGATGTTCCTTCTATATTGTTTACCTTTTACAGTGGTATGGAAGGAGGCAATGTGCTGGCGGACATACTGTTTGGAAATGTTTGTCCAGGTGGAAAACTTCCATATACAGTTGCCTATTCTGAAGATGACTATCCATTTTTTGATCCTGATTGTGAGAAAATTACATATGAATATTACCATGGCTATTGCAAGATGGATAAGGAGGCCAAAGAAGTTCTTTACCCCTTTGGTTATGGTTTGTCATATACAAGCTTTGATATTAAAACGATAGGTACGACTATCTATGATGACATTGTGAAATTTAATGTTAGTGTCAAAAATACGGGAAAATGTAAGGGCTCTGAAATTGTTCAACTTTACATTGGTTGTAAAGATAGTTCTGTTGATAGACCTGTCAAAATTTTGAGGGATTATGCACGTATAGAACTTATGCCTGGTGAGGAAAAGTTTATTGTTTTATCTGTCAGTAAGTCTGATATGGCATATTACAGTGAAGAAAAAGATGACTTTGTAGAAGAAGACATAACCTATATTGCGTACATAGCAAACAGCAGTAATATAAATAAATCAGAAGCTCTGGATTTTCGATTTAAATAAACAGGAGGGGCAATAATGTATTTTGGAGCAGATTATTACCCTGAACATTGGGATGAAGATCGCTGGGCTATAGATGCCCGGCTTATGAAAGACGCTGGTTTTAACCTTATCCGTGTTGCTGAATTTGCGTGGGCCAAGATAGAGTCTGAAGAAGGGAAGTATGATTTTTCATGGCTTGATGCTGCTCTGGATGTTTTTGATAAGGAGGGCATCAAGGTTGTTATGGGCACTCCCACTGCAACCCCTCCAAAGTGGCTGATGGATAAACATTCTGATATTTATAAGCAGGATTATGATGGTAATACTCTTGGATTTGGTTCAAGAAGACATTATTGCTACAACAGTGAGATTTATCGGGATTTATCATGTAAGATTACTGAGAAAGTTGTTCAGCATTATAGCAACAATTCTGCTGTTGTAGCTTGGCAGATTGATAATGAGTTTACATGCGGAGACGGATTATATTGTTATTGTGAAGACTGTCGAAGGGCTTTTATTAATTGGTGCAAGAATAAGTATGGAAGTCTTGATTCTTTAAATAAGGCTTGGGGAACGGTTTTCTGGAGTCAGACTTATACAGATTGGGAGCAGTTGATTGTTCCCAAAAAAACTCAGGCAGCAATGTTTGGAAATAATGGTCATAATCCTGGACTGAACCTTGATTATTCAAGGTTTCAGTCTGATGCTATAATTTCTTATTGTAGCCTGATGTCTGAAACAATTAGGAAATATTCAGATAAACCAATTACACATAATATTGTAAGCGAATTGTATGATTACTATAAAATGGCTGATAATGTAGATATCTGCACCTATGATAATTATCCCGCAAGTCCATGGGGTGAGTTTTTGGGATCTTCAGCGTATGATCCGGCTTTTTCAATTGATATTGAACGTGGGATAAAAAACAAGAATATCTGGGTAATTGAACAGCAAAGCGGGCCCTGTGGGTGGGATGTTCTGGGGCGGACACCTAAACCTGGTCAACTTAAAACATGGACATATCAGGCTTTGGCACATGGCGCTGAAGCTATTGTCTATTTTAGATGGAGAGCCTGCTTGTTTGGTACAGAAGAATATTGGTATGGCATCCTTGATCATGATGGCATACCAAGAAGAAGGTATAATGAGATAAAGGAAATAGGAGAATTAAGAGATAAGCTTGATAAACTTTTTGTTGGCTCAAAAGTTCAATCAGATATTTTAATGATAAGATCTTTTGAACAGCAGTGGTCACATAGCTTTCAATCTCATAGTTGGAATTTCAAGTATCGTGATTATCTTCATTCTTTATATAATGGGTTCTTCTCTAAAAATTATAATATTGATATTACTAATGAAGATGCTGATTTTGGTAAATATAATATTGTTGTGGCACCAGCTTTTAATTTAATGAACTCCGAACTTCAGGCCAAATTTGAGAACTATGTTAAAAACGGCGGA
>JAQQAK010000032.1 GCA_028527945.1 Spirochaetaceae bacterium | reverse complement strand
ATTAATCAAAGAATTCTGTATGAATTCTTTTTAATGATTCATTACAAAAACTTGAAGGAACTACCAAAGTAAGATTTGTTCTTGATGCTCCAAGAGAAATCATTCTTATTGGGAGGCCTTCAAGAGTAGTGAATATTTTTGATATAACACTTGTGTCATGCCATAGATTATCTCCAACAAGACAGACAATGCTTTTATCATAGTCAACAGATGCTTCACCAATATTACTTAGATCTTACAGAATTTCATCTATACAGGAATTATTATCAATTGTCATTGAGACAGATACTTCTGAGGTTGTAACAATATCTACTGATGTTTTATATTTTTCAAAAATGCTGAATATCTTTGATAGAAAGCCGTAAGCATTAACCATTCGTCAAGTCTTAATTTCTAACAGAGTAATATTACTTTTACTTGATATCGCTTTTAATCCTATACTTTCTGAGGTAGGTGCAATTGTTGTATATGCTCCATCAGGATCTTTGGTGCTTTTTACCAGAACAGGAATCTTTCTGTCTACTGCAGGTATGATAGTTGAAGGATGGACAACTTTAGCTCCAAAAAAGGCCAGCTCAGCTGCTTCATCATAGCTGATTTGTGGAATAGTTCGCGCGCTTGGTATAATTCTTGGATCAGAAGTCATTATACCGTTTACGTCTGTCCATATTTGAACTTCTTCAGCATCAAGAGATGCTCCATATATTGTCGCAGAATAATCAGAACCACCACGACCAAGTGTTGTTGTTGCTCCATTCATATTAGAAGCAATAAAACCCTGTGCGACATACAGTTTGTTAGGCATTGGGGTTACAGCCCCTCGTATTAATTCTCCTGATTTATCCATAAGAGGTAATGCTGATGTGAAATTATCATCAGTTTTAATGAGTTGTCTTGAATCAAGGAGAGTGCAATCAATTCCGCGTTCCTTTGCTCTTGCTGATATTATTGTTGTTGAAAGTAATTCACCAAAAGCCAGCACTGTGTCAGAGCTTCTGGGGCTGCATTCTTTCAGTAATGAAAGACCATTTATTAATGAAGAAAGTTCTTCAAAAAGTTTTTCAGCTCGTTCTGTCGCAAATTTTAAGTTTTCGCCACTTAAGAAACTTTTAATAGTCTCAAAGTGAGAAGTTTTTACTTCTTCAAGAATTGAAAAGGCTTTTTCTGCGTTGCCTTCAACTGCGAACTCAGACATTGCAACAAGTTTATCTGTTGTCTTTCCCATTGCAGAAGAAATTAAAAGAGGTGCCCTGTCTAATTGCTTTTCTGCAATATTTATGGCCTTGTCGATCATTTCGGTGTTCTGGACGGATGTTCCGCCGAATTTCATCACTATCATTTATTTACTCCCGTTTGTGTGAAATTTTACCGAATCATTAGTCAAAAAAGAATGGAATAAACTGACATGCAGTTCAATAGCTCTCCACTTTTCTAAGTGACAGTCTCCGAGGTATTCCCCCGCAAGCCCAGAACCTATGTTGTTGGAACCATAAATTCTTCGGCAGATACTCCTTTCTCAACCAATTAAACGAAAAACCAACTTTCTTTTAGGCTGTTACTAATAGTATCCGCGCCTCTATTGACCCGGAAATATAAATAATAATTACCATTTAGATAGAATATAGTCAATGCTGTTTTTTTTTGATTATCAGAACTGGGATAACATGTCATTTTTTGCAAGTACGTAATGGCATAGCTGTAACATTTTTTGATTAAAAAAATAGAGTCTGAATTATAGCATTTGTCTTTTCAATAATTGGGAAGTAAACAAACTTAAAACTACCTTTGACAACAATTCTATATAGCTACATAATACGCTAATGAAATCGTCTGAGCGGCTTATGCCTGTTGTAATAGAAAGTCTGAAAGAAGCAATAATCGACGCGGAAGGTAATGAGGTTATGGCTTGGGGAAAATCTTCTGAAGGTTTTATTTCCGAGGTTACAGTAGCCGCCCGTGGTGATGAAGTTTCAGTTTCAGCTGTCTTTCAGCATATGGAAAAAGGTGATGTTGTTATTCATAATCATCCCGGAGGTGTTTTAAAGCCTTCTCAGGCAGATATGCAGGTCGCCGGACGACTTGGTGAACATGGTATAGGTTTTTATATTGTTGATAATGATGTTGAACGTGTTTATGCCGTTGTAGAACCTATCGAAGTTAAAGAAACAGAACTTCTTGATACTGAATCTTTGGCTAATCTTCTTGAACCCGAAGGCAAGCTTGAAGACGCTATGTTGTCTGGAGGATTTTATGAGTACAGGCCGTCACAGGTAGAAATGCTCAGAAGAATTTCAGACAGCTTTAATAAAAGTAGAATCTGTATTGCTGAAGCAGGAACTGGTGTCGGAAAATCAATGGCTTATCTTCTTCCTTCTCTTAACTGGGCGTCGGCTAATGAAGAGCGTGTTGTAGTTTCTACTGCAACAATCAATCTTCAGCATCAGCTTGTAGAAAAAGATATTCCACTTGCCCAGAAGCTTCTTGGAACAGATTGTAAAACCGTTTTGGTGAAGGGGCGTGGTAATTATGTTTGCTTAAGACGCCTTGCTGCTGCGATAGATGAGCAGTCGCTTTTTGATGAAGATAATGAAGAGCTTGAAGCTATAAAAGAATGGTCAGGAACCACTTCTATTGGAACACGTGATGATCTTTCTTTTATGCCGGCTAATAGCTTGTGGACAAAGGTTAATTCAGAAGGTGATTCTTGCCTTGGGCTTAGGTGCAAATATCGTGATAGATGTTTTGTTCTTAAATCAAAGAAAGAAGCTGCTTCTGCTGGTTTACTTGTTGTTAATCATCATCTTTTATTTTCAGATCTTGCCATGAGGCTTGAAGGCGCGGGTTTTGATAACTCGGTAGTTCTTCCTCCATTTACGAGGATAGTCTTTGATGAGGCTCATAATATTGAACAAAGTGCTACCAGTTTCTTTTCTTCTGAGCTTAGTATTTTTTCGTTGCTAAAACAACTTAACAGGCTTTATGCCCGAAAAGGAGCCAGAACGTTTGGCGCTGTTATCAATTTGCAAATTGAAGCTGGAGCATTTGAGGATGATGAAAAAATTCCCGGACAGGTGGATGCTGTAAAAGAACAAATACAAGTACTTGATACTAAAGCTTTAACTCTTCTTGATACTGAATATAGTATATGGTTGAAACCTGAAACTTCTGAACTTTTTAAAGAGCATTTATTTCCACTTATGATAGAACTACAGAAAAGGATTATAGATCTGCTTCATTCTGTTGAAAATATTGTTAAACGCCTTGATGAAAAAGATCTTGAATTGCCTGTTGTATATGAAGTGAGGATGCTTGAACGAAGGCTTGAGTCTTTTGCCTCAATTTGTCAGTCTTTTACATTGTGGGAAGAAAAAACTGGCAACATTTTCTGGATGGATAAATTAAAAAGTAGTTCCGGCGATTTTTTTGCCCGCTTTGTTATTACACCTCTTGATATCTCACAAATGATGAGAGAATCTGTTTTTGGTCCATATGATACAGTCATTTGCACTTCAGCAACATTGTCCGTTAACAAAGATTTCAGGTTCTGGTCAGCCAGAGTTGGTCTAAACGGATATGAAGATAGAGAAGTAGCTGCTTCAATTTTTAGATCTCCATTTAATTATCGTGAAAATGTTCTTCTGGCTCTCCCTACTGACGCTCCAGAGCCTAATTCTGACAGTTTTCAAGATTGGGCTGCTGAGTATTCTCTAAAGCTTTTAAAGTTGTCAGAGGGTAGGGCTCTGCTTCTTTTCACCTCTTACAAAATGCTTTCAGAAACCTTTGATATAATAAAGCCGGAGCTTGATGAGCTTGGAATTACTGCTCTAAAGCAGGGGGCTGATGACAGAAGCCGGCTTCTTGAAAGTTTTAAGACAGATACTGCAAGTGTCCTTTTTGCCACATCCTCTTTCTGGGAAGGTATAGATACACCTGGTGATTCTCTTAAGGTCGTAATAATTTTTAAACTTCCTTTTATGGTTCCGACAGATCCTGTTATTGCCGCAAGGATGGAGGCTGTTGTAAAACGTGGTGGAAATCAATTTATGGAATATATGCTTCCTGAAGCTGCTATAAGGTTAAAACAGGGCTTTGGGCGCCTTATGCGACGTGGGACAGATTCTGGTATTGTTTCTATTCTTGATTCTCGTATTGTAAAAAAAAGATACGGAAGTGTTTTTATTAAGTCTCTCCCAGAAACCTCCCGCAGCATAAAAGATGCTGAAGGAGTTCTTCGGGATTGTGAAAATTTCTTATATTCTAACTGACTTCTTTAGTTTCTATTAAGATAGCTTCTTCTTTCACTTTAAAATAATCTATTGACTGTTTTAGTTTTGCAGCTAAATCTTTAAATTTATGCGCTGTATTTGCCAGATCTGAAGAAGATGTTGCGTTTGTTTGAATTACATCATCAAGACTTGCTATTGCAATATTAAT
>JAQQAK010000031.1 GCA_028527945.1 Spirochaetaceae bacterium | reverse complement strand
TATCGTAAATATAAATAGCTGGTTCTTTAAAATGTGTGTCTCGAAGTCTTTCAGCAACTCCTATATCATGTGAGTCACATAGTAAAAATATTGGTGAGACATTTTTTATAAGGCTGCCTATTCGCCCTATAACGTGTTCTTTTATCTCATTTGGAATTTGAGCAAAGGCTTCTCCTGCCTTTGTCCCTTCTGCAAAAATAAAAATAGCGCTTCTTGTGTGCATCTCCTCTTCAGGAAGATAAATATCTCCGTAGCCGATATTCTCATGAGTCATGTATTTAATTTTTTTAAATTTTGAAACCTGCTTTCTGACAAGAACATCACCTTCTGAGATTTTACAGCCAATTGATTCTAATTGTCTGTCTTCTTCAAGTACCTTAATATCTGTTTTTACAACTGCGTCTGTGTAGTAATTTAATTTTGATTTTTTAACAAAACATTTTTTGTTTTCTATATCGAGTTTTCTAACAGAGTACTGCTCTCCGCGATGTATATAAATAGCATTATCAAAAATAAGTTCTTTTGCTGAAGTTCTGTCCATTTCTCCGATTACAACATTTTTTCCATTTGTTTCGTCTATTATCACAACATTTTCACTAGTCGCACTTCGCAATGAAACATTTTCAGCCGGGTATCCTCTTTCTGACCAATAATATTTACCACCTGTAAATCTTATTACTCCCTCCTCTTCAAGATATTGAAGAAGCTCAGGAGATTGTTTTCCAAGTTTTTCATCAGCTTCAAATGGTAACTCAAAAACAGCACATTTTAAATGATCAAGTGCTATATAAATGTTATCAGGATCAATTAATGCTGATTCCGGGTTTTTCCCAAAAAAGTAATCAGGATTATCAATCACAAATTGATCTGTGGGAGAAGCTGACGCTATAAGGACTGATAGAGATGATGTAGCGCGCCTTCCGGCACGACCGGCCTGCTGCCAGCTAGATGAAATACTTCCGGGGAAGCCTGCCATTATTGAAGCATCAAGTCCTCCAATATCAATACCAAGTTCAAGGGCATTAGTTGATACTATGCCCTGAATACTACCATCACGCATTCCTCGTTCAATTTCCCGGCGTTCACTGGGAAGATATCCACCTCGGTAAGCTTCTACCCGTATATGGCTGTTTTCGGTAAATATATTTGAAAGTCTTGAATTAATATATGACGCAATAAGTTCTGTACGAACTCTGGAACGACAGAATACAATAGTTTTTATTCCTTTTTTTAAAAACTTTAAGGCAAGAGATTGTGATTCAAGAACAACTCCGCGTCTAATTCCCTGAACCGGATCTACAAGCGGAGGATTATAAAGAACAAAATGTTTTTCTCCGCCAGGCGCTCCATTCTTATCAATTAGCACAGTTTGTTTTTCTATAATATTTTCAGCAAGTTCTTTAGGATTTCCTATTGTCGCGCTGCAACAAATAAACTGAGGATCTGAACCATAAAAATTACAGATACGTTTAAGTCGTCTTAAAACATTAGTGAAATGAGAGCCAAATACACCTCTATAAATATGCATTTCATCAATAACTATAAATTTTATATTGCTCAGGAATTTAATCCATTTGGGATGATTTGGCATAATACCAGTATGAAGCATATCGGGATTAGTTATTATTATACGCCCAGCATCACGCGCTGCTACTCTAATTGATGATGGGGTATCTCCATCATATGTCGCGGCTTTCAGCGGCAGCTGCCCATCTTGTATAACTTCATTTATTTCGGCTTGTTGATCTTGAGAAAGAGCTTTTGTCGGAAAAATATAAAGCGCTCTTGCTTCAGGATTTTTTAGTATATGATCAAAAACCGGAAGGTTATAACAAAGAGTCTTACCTGAAGCAGTTGGTGTAACGATGACTGTATTATGCCCTGCAATGACATTTTCAAAACATTCTTTTTGGTGTGAGTAAAGTTTGTCGATTCCACGTGATTTATATACTTGTAAAAGTCTTGAATCAATATTATTTGGGTATTCAGTATAAATTGCTTCTCTTGCTGGAATTGTTTCCCAGTGGGTAATATTTTTTTGAAAGTCTCTGTCTGTTTTTAAAAAGTTTATCAAGTCATTGAACATGGATATGATGTTAGCATAATTTGTTATTTGAGTCTTTATCTTACAATGTTGCCTTTTAATTTGTGGCTGTTTAGTTCTGTAAGTGTATGCTTCCTCTGAAAAACGAGGAAGCCCTTTCTTATTTTTTCATACTTTTACCTATAAAATGAGAACCTATTTTATAGAAAATTAAACTTGTCAGTTTTTTTAAAGGATTAATTCTGCATTTGTAATAATAAGGCATACTAAACCATTTTTTTTCATTCCAATATTCTTTATCAAGTGTAAGAACATTTTTTGCCAACATTTTCTGAGTAGAAAACTCAAAGATCATTTTAAAAGATGGTCTATAATATCTTTTATTTTTGCTATCAAGGTAAAAATTAAACTTTTTTAACCAGTTTGATTCGTCAGAAAGAATTTTATTTCTGTTGAATACTGAACTCAAAACACTACCTGTGTAAATCATTCCCCATTGATCAGTAATATCGTGTAATAATTTATCGGTACTATTTAAGCCTGAAGCTTGTGTTGTAGATACAAGAAAAACTGGTTTACCATATAGTGGTGTTCTATGATACCAGCTGCAGGCACGATCAAAAAGTATTTTTAGATATCCTGATAACTGTCTTAGATAAACCGGATTACCAATGATTATGCCATCAGCTTTGACCATTTTCTCAAAAACTTTATTGCAATCATCATTTATTGGACAAAAGCCTTTTTTTAGGCATGTTTCACATCCTGTACATGGTTTTATATTAAAATCTTTTATATTTACGAAATCTATTTCATTTCCTGATAATGAATCTTCTATTTTTTTTAGAATACTGAAGGTATTCTTTTTTCGAAAACTTCCATTAATTATAAGAATTCTATGCATGCGCAGATAATATAGCATTTAGAGTTTTTATTAAAGTTGATGACTTACAAAAAAAGATTATATCTAATAATATGTAAGTTAATTTTTAACATTAGTGATATTCTATTCAGAATAAACGCCACCCCTGGCTCAAAAAATTAGCGGAACACTTATGATGCCCCGCCAATCCAATCAACAAACTACACACTCTGGTTTATCTTCCAGCTGATGGTTCGTGAACGCCTTGCAATAAAATCAGCATAGATGCCCTCTTTCTCCACGAGATCATCATGCCTTCCCTGCTGGACAATCTGTCCCTTGTCAAGGACGATTATCTGATCGGCCTTTCGCACGGTTTTAAGCCGGTGGGCTATCATTATAACGGTTCTCCCCTTGGTAAGGTTCTCAAAGGCACGCATAAGATCATTCTCGTTTTCTGGATCAACGTTGGCGGTTGCCTCATCAAGGATAATGATTGGAGCGTCCTTTAAAATAGCGCGTGCAATTGAAACGCGCTGCTTTTCCCCTCCGGAGATGGTTCCGCCGCTCTCTCCGACAATGGTATCATACCCCTCCGGCAAGGCCTCGATAAACTCATGGGCGCATGCCCGCTTCGCGGCATTAACAACATCCTCATGGCCCGCTTCAGGGTTGCCGAATTTTATATTGTTTTCTATTGTATCGTTAAAGAGATATACCGACTGAAAAACCATACTTATATTAGCGAGAAGGCTGTCCAGCGAGTAATCCTTCAGGTTATGTCCGCCAAGGCGGATACTCCCATCATCTACATCCCAGAAGCGGGCTATAAGATTGCAGACAGTTGTCTTGCCGCCGCCGGATGGTCCAACAATGGCGGTAGTTGTTCCTTCAGGAATCTTCATGCTGAGCTTGTTTAAAATCCTCCTTGATTCATATGAGAAGCTCACATTGTCAAGCTCAATATCCAGATTCTCCGGACTAATATTTTCACCGTCTACATCCATAAGAGGAGACCTTCCAACGTCATAGACCTGTTCTATAAGGGCATCCGCCATTGGAAGCATAAAAAACATCTTTCCGGCAACCTCAAGCTGAATATAGACCATAAATGTTGAAACGATTAGAAGCACTGCTGTAAGAAGGGGCAGAACGCCATTAAAATATAGAATAACGGATGTAAGAACAACGCCAACAGAGGCCAGTGATAAAACTATATCTTCAACAGCGATATAAGGAATTCTGATTCTCTCTGTTTTAAGGTTCTGCCTTCCAGTTTCTTCGATAGTCCGGTTAATTGACTTGTTGGCATTTGCTACCATGTGGAATGATTTAATTACCGACATGCCCTGAACATATTCAAGAGACGCGTCTATAAGCGCGGTCTGAGCCTCAAGGCGGACAGGCGAAGACTTTCTGGACTTTTTCATGAGAATACTGTTTATAAGCATAAAGATTACAACCCCGGCAAGAAATATCAGACCGATACGCCAGTCAAAATATAGGGCGCACAGAGATAACACCACCGCGTTTATAATACCTACAAGGGTTCTAACAATTGTAGCAAAGGCTATTGCCTCTATAGTTTCCATGGTAGAGGTCGCCGCGGCGGTAATGTCGCCGAGACGCCTGCTGTTAAAGAAGCCCATTGGCATGTACTTCATTCTTTCACCAATGCCCATTCTTCGAACCTCACAGCTGCGATAGCTTGCTACGGCCTCCTGATGGTGCGCGAGCTTCCACATAATAGTTGCTCCAACCACCGATACAAGCATTATAACAAATACAGAAAGCGCCGCACTTCCTGCCGGCCTGTGTTCAAGAATGGCCCTGAAGGCAACCATTAATGCAAGGAACTGAAGGCTTTCAAATATACAGCGGATAATCTCAAAGATTATTCCCTTTCTCCAGTTTTTTATATGTTGTTTAGAGAACTCAAAAAAGTTTTTATACGCCCTGAACATCGCTTGTAACCTCCTCTGTTGTATCCTTCACACTGGTGTGAGCCTCCCACATCCGCGCGTATTGCCTGCTTTCTGATAAAAGCTCGTTGTGCGTTCCGGACGCGGAGATACGTCCCCCCTCAACCAGGGCTATGGTATCGGCATCGGTAATGGTTGATAGCCTGTGGGCAATTACAATGAGAGTCTTTCCAGCCACCATCCGTCCGACAGCCTCCTGAATCACGGCCTCATTTTCCGGATCGGTATATGATGTGGCCTCATCAAGGATCACTATGGGCGCGTTCTTCATCATGGCGCGCGCGATTGCTATACGCTGGCGCTCTCCACCGGAAAGATGTCCCCCTGAACCGCCGGCTATGGTGTCGTAGCCATGTTCAAGGCCCTGAATAAAATCGTGGCATCCTGCCGCTATGGCAACGGCCTCAACATCATTATCTGATGCTTCCGGCCTTGCCATGCGGATATTCTCTCTGATACTTTCATTAAAGAGATAATTATCCTGAGAAACATAGGATACAAGATCACTGGCCTGATCAAAGGGAATATCTCCAAGATTCGTACCACCGATTCTGACCGCGCCCTCTGCCGGGTCCCAGAGCCCCGCGATAAGCTTGGTAATGGTAGACTTACCGCTTCCGGATGGGCCGACCAGGGCGGTAACACTGCCTTCGGCTATGGAAAGATTCACCCCGCTCAGAACCATCTCTTGCCCATAGGCAAAGCCAAGGTTATCAAGCTCAATATCAAGATTGGGAAGCTCTACCCTGTTTTCGGGCCTGTCCATTTCCGGCGCGTCAAGAATCCATCCAAGATCATTCATTATGGTTGCTACCTTGGATATATCTTCGATAAGAAAAACGGCGGCTCCCAGGGGAGCCATAATTCCCAAAGACAGCAAAAGCGAGGTAATTAAAACGGGCAGTTCAATAAGGCCGTTTCCAAATAAAAGAAGCCCAACAGGCAGAACGCCAATAAGGACCGCGGGCATTAGACTCATCATGGAAGCCGAATACCATAATGTAGACTCCATCCACTCAAGGACAATATCAGCATTGCGTTTAACAGCATTTGAAAACTTTTCATAAGAGGAGGCCGATTGGTTAAATGTCTTTATAACCTCAATTCCGTTTATATACTCGACAATTGTTCCGCTCATATGTTTTCCGGCCTGAACAACCTCTCCATATTTCTTTGGGTACTCCTTCATCATAAGCGAATAGGAGAGCATTACAAATGGCAGGGTGACAAGAGACGCCAGCGCCATCCGCCAGTCAAGCACAAAGAGATATACAATAATGCCAAGCGGGACAAGCAAATTGGAGGTTACCTCGGGAACGGCGTGAGCCAGCGGAACCTCAATCTGCTCTACACGGTCAACTATGCTGTTCTGAAATTTTCCGGATGGAGATTCCAGAATAAAGCCCATTGGAACCCTTGTCAGTTTATCAGCAATCTTATGCCTTACCTCTGACATAACCTTGAAGGTTGCCGCGTGAGACGCGCTTGTCGAAAGGGCCGCGAAGACTCTTTTTAGGATATAGAAGCCGGCAGAGACCGCGCAGTACTTAAGGTAAAAACTGATATCCGTATTGCCGTCAATGAGCGCTATAATAACCCTGGCAAACAAAAAGAACGGAACAAGACCACAGGCAACTCCAAGCACCGCCAGAATTACCGATTTTATGTAGCCGCCTTTATGGGGCGCGGCAAAACCCGCCAGCCTTGTCATAGGGCTGATCTTGTTTTCATTTTCCATACATTGATTCCTTTAATTGTGAAGCATCAGAAGGACTGTCTGTATGAAAAACCGCCCGGCAGCGCCGGATATCAAAACAGTATCAGCCTGCTGATTCTTCGTCGTTCAAGATTGTCATCCAGCCGGCAGCAAAAAACTTTCTAAGCCTGCGGATGTAGATATCTCCCTCTTCACGGGGCATATCGTGTACTACTATTTCGAACATTCCCGTGTAAAAGGATTCTGAAAGAAGGTGGGCAAAATTGGGTGTAAGCCGGCCGGAGCTAACGGCATTATTACTGGAATTACCGATAAATCTCATTGTTGTATCTACATCTATATTGACAAGCCGGTGAATGAAGTTTGAATAAAAACCGGGCTCAGAGCTGCAGCAAAGAAGCTTGAACTCAACAAAATGTTTATAGATATAATCTATAAATATACTAATTCCCTCATCAGACATCTGCTGAACCCTGTCTGCCTGAACTTCACCCGGAAGCTCCGTAAATTCTTCCTGGATCTTTTTAAGAAGCAGAGCTATTCCATTGGCCGCCTCATCAACCAGCGCGGAAAAAAGGCTGGCCTTGTCCGGATACCGTATATAGATTGCCCCCTTGCTGGAACCCGCCCTTTGAGCGATTGTCCTGAGAGAGGCATTCTCATAGCCCTTCTCAAGAAATTCCTCACGCGCGCATTCAAGCAGTTTTTCTGTAACTCCCTCTACCCGTTTTGCCATTTAGTCCACCTGTAATATTTTTTTCTCAGGGTTCAGGATAGAAGAAGACCCCCTGTTGATCAAGATCATAGTCTATCCCCATAAAGCGGGTAAGATATTCCTGATGTATAGATTTGGGATCTATATCCGCGAATAAATCAGGATGCAGCCACTTCCCCCAATAGGCCATAAGAACAATAAACCTTGGCGCTGATGTAAAATACGTATCAAAGAGAAAAAATTTCTGATTAGCTACAGCCCCGCAATCCTGAAAGATTGGCATAGCCATCATATCCGTTCTGACAGCCTCCGCTGTTGACGAATCTTCTACACCAAAGCCCAGAGCCCCGGAATAGTACCCCTCCCAGGATACGGCCATAACAACATCCGGGTTCTGCTTTACAAGCCACTCCGGATCCACATTCTGAACCCATCCTCCTGGAGCTGGAATGTCTGCACCTATATTGATACCGCCGCTAACCTCAAGAAGGCGTCTGACATAACCAAACTGATTGGTATAGGTACAGACTTGTTCAGGAGACATACCAACGGTTTTAAAGAATACTTTTGGTTTTTCATTATCTGAAAGCAAAGCAGTCTTTGCCTTCATACCATTCTCGATAGACTTATACCAGTCTGTAAACTCCATGGCCACGGACTCTCTGTCAAGAAGTTTTCCAAGAATAGACACTCCATTTGTCCAGGCATCGGGATCCGAGGTATCAGCAATCGCGACCACGGGAATATCTGAGTCCAGTTTCTCAATCATAGCGTCCAATCCCGGTGTTGGAACACTTATTACCAAAATAACATCAGGATCAAGAGTATAGATGCTTTCATAGTTCAGATCATACTGTGAGGTCATGCTATTAATCACGGGCAGCTCATCAATATTAGGGAACAGAACTGGTTGATTCGCCGTTTCCCAATCCACACCGACAACCATATCCCAAGCGCCTACAATCTTTAGCATCTCACCAGTAGTAGATATTGAAAAAGCAATTCGTTCAATTGGTCCATTAATAGTAACTTCCCGCCCAAGCGCGTCTGTAACCGTAATTGATTCAGCTGCCTGAATCTCTGAGTCAACTGCCCCTGTAGCCCCTTTATCAACAGGGGCTTCCTGCTGCCCTCCGGCAAAGACTGTGAGCGGTAGAAACAGCAGAAGCATCAATAGACCTGAAAAAAGTTTAGACTTTACAATTTTCATATTTTCCTCCAAATTTTATTAAGA
The DNA here is from genome assembly GCA_028527945.1 of Spirochaetaceae bacterium. GTDB lineage: Bacteria > Spirochaetota > Spirochaetia > UBA9216 > UBA9216 > Thalassospirochaeta. The sequence goes on along the minus strand of JAQQAK010000031.1, from coordinate 1,346 downwards.
CCAATGGTTTTAATAAAATTGGTCTTAATTTATAGAAAGACTAAGTTTTTGTCAACAATAATAGGGGTAGCTAATTTATTTACCAAAAATCCTTTATAGATGAGTTCTCTACGTTTTAAATGACTCTGACAATACCTATCGATTATGGAGGCTATTATATGGTAATATTGTGTATGCTGGATAAGAATAATAAAAAGATTAAACTATGGAACAGTGACTTTCTGCGAAAAGGAGACGTCATTCTTGCGTTCATTCTTCGGGGGCTGTTCATTACGTCTTTAATAATTAGTATAGTCAGAGGCCGGTTCGACTTAATTCCGATTTCCGCTGTTTCTTTCATTCTCACATTTATTCCGTCAATCCTGGAGCGGAGCATTAGAGTAAGTTTGCCCGCGTCATTTCAGGTTGTTCTGCTGATTTTTATATTCGGAGCTCAGTTTTTAGGAGAGATTTTCGATTATTACGAACGGTTCTGGTGGTGGGATCTTCTTCTTCACGGATGGTCAGGAGTACTTCTCGGACTTGTTGGCTTTATTCTGGTCTATATCTTAAATGAGGCATCTGACGTAGGAGTCGTGATGTCGCCGTTTTTCGTGGCTTTTTTCGCCTTCTGTTTTGCTGTGACATGTGGAGTCGTATGGGAAGTTTTTGAATACCTGATGGATATAATTTTTGGGACAGATATGCAGAAGTCAGGACTTCAGGACACTATGGGTGATCTTATAATTGATACGGCAGGCGCGCTTATCATTTCGGTAAACGGATTTTTTACGCTTCGTGATAAAAAGAAAAACACCCTGAATAACGCCATATCAGGATTCATGAAGAAAAACCCTGATATGGAGAAGCGCATAGAAGACCAGCTGCATAATCAGTCAAAAAATTGAATCAATTAGTTTAAAGCAAAGATCCAAGATTATGTTTTTCTTTGAAAAAATTCAGACAATTTAGAGCAAACCGCGCGTATGCTCATTAACGCTATAGAATCACTAAACTGATCAGCATTTTTTTATAGGCCCAGGGTATACCGTTTTTATGAACTTCATTCAGACGTTTTTTATTGATTGCGGAACTAAAATCAGTATCATCAATTTCCTGTTTTCCCAACAAACCGTTAAGCATTACAGAATATGACACAATAGAAAAATCATCATACACATTTTTATAATCCAGTAATTCGTGGTTTGTTTTATGGTTAAAAAACACTTTATCTTAGGTTGCCTCCTTTTGATATCCATGATCATTAATTCCTCTTTGTGTTGCTTCTCAGACTTGAACTCGGGGTAAAATTTTCTTCAAAGCCTCTTTTATAATTTAATTTGGCTTTCATTTTCTTTTTTCTCTTA
>JAQQAK010000030.1 GCA_028527945.1 Spirochaetaceae bacterium | reverse complement strand
ATTTGAAACAATTCTATGAATTTAGTAATACCGGTAAAAATAATAAAGTTATTATTAGATTAAATTTTGCCATGACGATATAGTATATAAAAGTCAAAAAAACGCAAACAACCATTTAAATGGATAATTTACTAAGGAGATTAAGTTGAAGTTTAAAGAATTAAGATACTATTATGAAAAGTTTAAATATGGTGAAGATAATTTTCATAATTTAATGCAGTACCGGATAAAAAATATTCTGCTAATTTCAACTTTTTATGACGCGTATATTTTTGAGCATGACTCACTTTTGTCAGAACAGATAGTTGGTGAGTATCATCAGCTTAATTTGACAACTGTTCCAAGAATAACATCTGTACCTACAGGGGAAGATGCTTTGAGGCTTTTGGAGCAAAAGAATTTTGACCTTGTTATTACAACGATGAGGACAGGAGAAGACAATTCATTTGAACTTTCACGAAAAATTAAGGAAGTACAAAAAGATATCCCAATAATTCTTATGCTCACAGTTAAATCAGATATTGCTATTGTTCACAGGAATATGGATAAGCTTGACTGTATAGAAAATGTTTTTTTGTGGAATGGAGACTCAAAACTAATTTTAGCAATGATAAAATATGTTGAAGACAAGATGAACGCTCCATATGATACAGAAAATGGCCTTGTTAAAGTTATTCTTCTTGTAGAAGATTCAATTACATTTAATTCTTTGTATTTACCTTTATTGTATACAGAAATAATGGAACAGACTCAAAGGCTTATATCAGAAGAACTTAATGATAATCAAAAATATAATCGTATGAGAACAAGACCAAAAGTCCTTGTTACCAATAGTTATGAAGAAGGTCTGGAACTTTATGAAAAGTATAAAGAGCATATGCTTTGTGTTATGTCTGATATGGAATTCTATAAAAACGGTTCTCTTGATGAGAATGCAGGTGTAATGCTTCTTGAAAATGTTAAAAAAGATGATCCATGTCTACCATGTATTTTACAATCTTCGATTCTTGAGAACAGAAGAAAAGCTGAAGGACTTGGTGTTACATTTTTTCATAAAAAATCACAATTTTTATTAAAAAACCTCAGACAATTTATTGTAGAAAAACTTGGTTTTGGAGATCTTGTATTTAGAGATGAAGACGGGGTTGAGATTGCCAGAGCAGGAACTTTACTGGATTTTGAAGAGATTCTCCCCAATTTGCCTATGGGAGTTATTATTGCTCATTCAAACAAAAAAGACTTTTCTACATGGCTCACTGCTCATGGAGAAATGCAGCTTGCAGGGAAGGTTCGGCCTGTTGAAGTAAATGATTTTAACAGCCACGAAGATTATAAAGATTACCTTATAAGACAGTTTAAAGAGCTTCGAAGAATGAAAAATCTAGGAAAGATTGTAACCTTAAGCCATGAAAGTCTATGTCAGGATGGGGTTGTAACAAGAATAGCAGGAGGCTCTCTTGGTGGAAAAGGTCGAGGTTTGGCTTTTTTAAATTCATTTCTTGTAACAACCAATTTTGAAAAAAAGTTTAAAGATGTAAGGATAAAAATTCCAAATACCACAATAATAGGAACTAATGGTTTTAATGAATTCATAGATATAAATAATCTATTTGAGCTTCGTAATTGTGATGATGATGAAGAAATTAAAAGACAGTTCATAGCTGGACAAATGCCAAGACAAATTATAGAAAAACTTGGTATATATCTTGAAGATGTAAAAACTCCGCTTGCTGTTAGATCTTCTGGACTTTTGGAAGATTCACAATCTCAACCTTTCGCTGGTGTATATCAAACTTATATGCTACCAAATAATAATGGTAGTATAGATAAAAGGCTGGAGCAGCTTATAACAGCAATCAAACTTGTTTATTCGTCTGTTTTTCTTAAAGATACAAGAAATTATATAGAAAATTTAAATTATTTAATAGAAGAAGAAAGTATGGCTGTTGTAATTCAAGAGATTGTTGGTAATAAGTATGAAGAATATTTTTACCCACATCTCTCTGGAGTTGGGCAATCTTATAATTATTACCCAATTGGAAATATGCATAACACCGATGGAGTTGCCTCTATAGCGGTAGGGCTTGGACAATCTGTAGTAGAAGGTGAACGTACTTATAGATTTTGTCCAGAGTATCCCTCTGTATCATATTTATCTGATGAAGAGCTCATAGGTGCAACGCAAACAGAGTTTTACGCTCTTAATCTGAATGATACCGATGCTGATATATTAAATGGTGAGTTTGAAACTCTTAAAAAATTAAGAATATTTAAAGCTGAGAAACATAAGACTCTATATCATCTTGCTTCAGTCTGGGATAATGATAACAATCGAATTGTTGATGGAATAGGGCAGCCTGGGCCCAGGATTATAAATTTTGCAAATATATTAAAATATAATGTGTTTCCATTAGCTGATATTATAAAAGAAGTTTTAAATATGGCACAAATAGCCTTTGGAATTCCTGTTGAAATTGAATTTGCTGTTGATTTAACAAAGGATACGTATAAGGAAATAATCCCTTCATTTTATCTTCTTCAGGTAAGGCCTATGACAGTTAATTCAGAAGATCTTTCTTTAGATATAGAATCAGTTCCTAAAGATGATATGCTCCTTTATACAGAAGAAAGTCTTGGTAATGGAATAATTGATGATATTAAAGATATAGTTTTTATTGATCCTGAAAGATTTGATAAAACAAAAACTGTTGAAATGTGCCGAGAGATAGAAAAAATAAATAATTATATGAAAGAACAAGACCGTGAATATATTTTAATAGGTCCTGGCAGATGGGGATCCAGAGACAGATTTTTGGGAATTCCTGTGATATGGTCACAAATAAGTAAGGCAAAAGTTATAGTTGAAGTAGGTCTTGAAGATTACGAAATAGAACCTTCTCAAGGTACACATTTTTTTCATAATGTTGTTGCAATGAATATTGGCTATTTTAATGTTCCATACAAGAAGAAAAAAGAATCGTTTATTGATTGGTGTGGCATAAAAACATATGAGTGTGTCAATAAATACGAATACTTTACACATATTGTGAATGAAGAACGATTTAAAGTTATTATGGATGGTAAAAACACCCGTTCAGTATTGTGTAAATAGTTATGTTACATATAAATATTGTGAAATTAAAAAACTAAAACTTGACATGTTAATGCAAGTGTCATATATTCAATTTATCCTTATGTGAAAAGATTTACGGAGGTTTAAAATGAATGAATATGTATCAGGAGTGCTTGATAATTTAAAGAAGAAATATTATTGGGAAAAAGAATTTCTTCAGGCGGCTGAAGAAGTTCTCGAATCCTTGACTCCTGTTGTAGAACGCGAGCCTAAGTATAGAGTTTCAGCTATTCTTGAAAGAATTGTAGAACCTGAACGGGTTGTTTCTTTCAAAGTTCCATGGATTGACGATAAAGGAAACTATATTGTTAATTCTGCTTTCAGAGTAGAGTTTAATTCAGCATTAGGGCCTTATAAAGGTGGAATGCGTTTTCATCCATCTGTAAATCAAGGTATTTTGAAATTTCTTGGTTTTGAACAAATCTTTAAAAACAGTTTAACCGGACTTCCTATGGGTGGAGGAAAAGGTGGTTCTGATTTTGATCCTAAAGGAAAAAGTGACGGCGAAGTTATGAGATTTTGCCAGAGTCTCATGACAGAATTATATAGACATATAGGTCCAGACACTGATGTTCCAGCCGGTGATATTGGTGTTGGCGGTCGAGAGATTGGCTATATGTTTGGACAATATAAGAGAATTGTTAACCGCTTTGAAGGAGTTCTTACTGGTAAGGGCATTCATTGGGGCGGTTCTTTAATAAGGCCTGAAGCTACAGGTTATGGCGCAGTTTACTTTACAGAAGAGATGTTAGGAACTCTTGATACTGATTTTGAAGGTAAAAGAGTTATGATATCAGGTTCAGGAAATGTAGCTCAATATGCTGCTCAGAAAATAAATGAACTTGGCGGTATAGTTGTTTCAATGTCAGATAGCGCTGGCTGTATTATCGATGAAGAAGGAATTTCAGGTGATAAATGGGAATTCCTTATGGATTTGAAAAATAACAGACGTGGAAGAATAAAAGAATATGCTGAAGAATTTGGTGTTCCATATTATGATGCAAAAAGACCTTGGGGATTGGCAAAAGCTGAAGTTGCTTTACCATGCGCTACACAAAATGAGATTTCAGGTGATGAAGCTCAGGCTATGGTTAAAAATGGCTTAATAGCTGTTGCGGAAGGTGCAAATATGCCTTCTACTCCAGAGGCTGTTGAGGTTTTTCTTGGCAATAAAATCCCGTTCGGTCCCGGCAAAGCTGTAAACGCAGGAGGTGTTGCAACCTCAGGTCTTGAGATGTCTCAAAATAGTATGAGATTGTCATGGACAAGAGAAGAGGTTGATACAAGACTTCATACTATTATGGTAAATATCCATAAATCTTGCGCGGAAGCTGCTGAAGAATATGGCACAAAGGGAAATTATCTTAATGGCGCTAATATTGCCGCTTTTAAGAAAGTTGCTGATTCAATGATGGATCAGGGCTTGGTATTTTAGAAAAAAACAAGTTATCCTCCAAAAAAACTTGTTAGATTAATATAGCCGTTCTGTGTTGTTAATGAAGCGAAACACAGGGCGGCTTCTTTTTTATACTAAGAATGAAATATTATTTTGATAGCCTAATTAATTCTTCAAATTTGACTGAAGGATTTTTCATTTTTCGTAGAAAAATCATTGCGGCAATTATATAAGGTTTATAAGAAGCTTCTTTATATGTCAAATTACGATATTTGTTAAAAACTTGTTCAGAAACCTCTCCCTGTTTGCAGCTAACACCACTTATATCAGCTGGTAGGCAATGAAGATAAAGAGCTGAACCATTTTTTGTTTTTTTCATAAGATCTTCATTACATTCCCAATCTGTATAATTAGCATTTCCGGCAAGACAATCTTTTTCTAGTTCAATAAGTCCCTTTTCATCACCAGTTTTTAGAAGTTCTGTTCTTTTTTGCATAACACTGAAAGGAGCCCAGCTTTTTGGGTAGACTATATCAGCATTTTCAAATGCCTCTTTCATAGAGTTCGTTTTTTTGAATGTTGAGCCATTCTGTTTACAGAACTTTTCAGCAATTGCTTCTGTTTCAGGGATTAAACCATAACCTTCAGGATGGGCAAGGGTAACATCCATTCCAAGACGACTCATAAGTGTAATAGCCCCTTGTGGGACTGATAGAGGTTTTCCGTAAGATGGTGAATATGCCCAGCTCATAGCAACTTTTTTACCCTTTAGATTTTCAACTCCGCCAAAATGATTTATGAGATGAAGAGTATCTGCCATAATTTGTGTTGGATGATCAAGATCACATTGAAGGTTTACCATTGCAGGGCGTGAGTGTAGAAGGCCTTCGTTGTAGCATTGATCCAGAGAATCTGCTACTTCTTTCATATATGTATGCCCCTCACCAATATACATATCGTCTCTAATGCCTATGGCTTCAGTAAGAAAAGAAATCATACAGGCAGTTTCTCTTACAGTTTCACCATGCGCAATCTGAGATTTTTTTTCATCGAGTTCTTGAACTGCCAATCCAAGAAGGTTAGCGGCAGAAGCATATGAAAACCTTGTTCGAGTAGAATTATCTCTGAAAATAGATACCGCAAGACCAGAATCAAATATTCTGGGAGAAATATTGTTCTCTCTCATTCTTTTTAGAATATCAGCTGTTTTAAAAACAGCATCAATTTCATCATCAGACTGCTCCCATGTGAGAAAAAAATCTTTTTCGCTCATGGAAGATGTGTTTAACTTGGAAAGTTTTTCAATTAATGTTTGTAATTCTTTATCTATCATTCTGTTAGTATAAATTGAAAAATAACTATGCGCAATAAAAATGAGGAGTAGTAGAGGCTTTTTCAAAAATTAGAGACTTTGTCTCGGAGTTTCTGAAAAAGCTACCTTAATGTAAAT
>JAQQAK010000029.1 GCA_028527945.1 Spirochaetaceae bacterium | reverse complement strand
TGAAAATCTGAACAGGATGATAGATGAGCAAGCTCATAGCATTAATGGTGCTTCAGCCTCTGTAGAAGAACTTGTAGAAAGCATAAACTCCATTAACAATAATATAAGTTCTATGGCAACTCAATTTGAACAACTTTCAGATGATGCTGATAAAGGAACCTCCAAGCAAGATGACGCGCATGATAAAATCATGGATATTGCAAAGCAGTCAGAAGATCTTCAAGTTGCAAACCAGGTTATTTCCAGCATTGCGGCACAAACAAATTTACTTGCAATGAACGCTGCTATTGAAGCAGCTCACGCAGGTGATGCAGGAAGAGGTTTTGCTGTTGTTGCTGATGAAATAAGAAAACTCGCAGAAACATCCTCTCTTAATTCAAACGCGATTAAGAAAACTCTTACAGAAGTTCAGACAGGAATAACATCTGTAGTAGACGCGTCAGTCTCTTCTAAAAATATTTTTAACTCAGTCGCTGAACAAATTAAAAACACCAATAATTTGGTAAGAGAAATTTCTACAGCCTTGAACAGCCAGAAAGAAGGAACAGATCAGATACTTACAGAATTAACTCAAATGAATAATATTACAGTAACTGTTCAAGACGGCTCAAAAGAAATGTCTTCTGGTAACACTACGATTTTAAAAGAAACAGAGAATTTAAACTCACAAAATAGCCAAATTGCAGAAAATCTTGAAAAGATTGTGAGCGAAATGAATATTGTTAATAAAAATATCGAACAAGTAACATCTTCGGCAAATAAAAATGGTGATGCTATAAGACGTCTTGGTTCAGCTGTTGGAGACTTTACTGTATAACCTCTAAAAAATAAATTAGAGAAAACAACCAATCTCAATTATCACCTGTATTGACAAAAAAAATCTTTTCCCATATAGATTAAATAATAAATTTTTATAGGAGGCGTTAATGTTAGATTTTGTATTCAAGGGTGTTCCTGTTCAGGATAGCCGGAAATAAAATCTCATTCAATTTTTTTTAATTAAAAAGTAATTTTCCGAACCTATCCATACAGAAAATCTCGTTGAATTTTTCATAGAACAGGACATCTGTTTCCAGTTACTCATTATATATGATAACTATTTAGGGGAATACTATGTCCAGAATTAGACAAAACAATACTAACAATGAATCTTTTATATGCAAACATTGTGGAACTACAGTTGTTCCCATATTAAGTGGAGGGCGCCAGAGAAATCATTGCCCTGAATGCTTATGGAGCAGACACGTAGATTTAGCTAAAGGAGACAGACGCTGTGGATGCCGCGGTGAGATGGAACCAATTGGTGTATGGGTTAAACCTTCAGGAGAATGGTCGCTTATACATAAATGCGTAAAATGCGGTTTTATAAGAACAAACAGGATTGCAGCAGATGATAATGAAATACTTTTATTTAATCTGGCTGCCCGCCCTATTACAATGTTGCCATTTCCTGTTGATAATATTGACTCGTCATTAAAGGGTTTGGAGAAAATAATATGAACAAAGACGATAAAATAGTAAATAAGAATAAAAACAGCTGGGGATTTTTTCCCCAAGCTGATTTAGAATTTTGTGAATCTGAAGGACTTTTTTTCGGTAGAATAATACGTGAAAATAGAGGCCAATATCTTATTGCATCAGGTGATTCAATTTATGACGGAGAAGTCAGCGGAGCATTTAGATATAAGGCAATATGTCCTGCGGACTATCCTGGAGTTGGCGACTGGGTAGCATTCAGAGAGATCACAAATCCAATAATTATAGAAAAGGTTCTAACAAGAAAAAGTAGTTTTTCACGCAAAACTGCCGGAATAAAAACTGAAGAGCAAATAATTGCAGCAAATGTTGATTATATTTTTCTTGTTTTTGCAATAAATGGAGGTCGCAATTTTACAGCTTCCGGTCTTGAACGTTATTTAATCATGGCCTGGGACAGTGGAGCTCTTCCTGTAGTAGTTCTTAATAAGTCAGATCTATGCAACGAAGAGGAGCGAGAATCAGCACTCCTTACAGCAGAAGCATCAACTCCAGGTGTTGATATAAAACTTGTAAGCGCAGAGACAGGTGAAGGTCTTGATGATCTATTGGTCAATATTCCTCCAGAAAGCACTCTTGCGCTTGTAGGTCCGTCAGGAGTAGGAAAATCATCTCTCATAAACGCGCTCTCAGGTAAAACTTTACAAAAGACACATGCTCAAAGAGAGACAGATCTTAGAGGAAGACATACTACAACTCACAGAGAATTATTCCGTCTTGAAACCGGGCATTTACTGATTGATACTCCAGGTATGCGAGAACTTCAACTTTGGGGAGATAGCGATAGCGCAAATAATACTTTTAGCGATATTGCAGAAATTGCCAACAATTGCAAATTCAGTGATTGCAGACATGAAGGAGAACCTGGATGTGCTGTACAAAAAGCTCTCGCGGAAGGTTTTCTTGAATACAGACGCTTTGAGAACTATCTAGATCTAAGAAGAGAGCTTGATTATCTTCAAAGGAAAAAAGATGAAAAATCTACCGGAAAAGATCAAAAAAAATGGAAAGATATAAGTAAAGAAATTCGTAGATATTACAAAGAAAAAAATCAATAACTTTTGTATTTTTAATTATCCCCGCGAAAGCGGGGAACTATTATGCCTTTTTAATCATCAACTTCTGTAAAAATATACTGTGAACCTGATGAATCTGTAAAATACAATGCATCATAAGACAATAAAAGAATTCTATATTTATCTTTTTTACAAGTTAAAGTAACACTATCTCCTTCCTCATATGGAAAAAGGTCATATCCATACCAGCCTGCTCCAATTAAAGCTTCTGTTACATAAGTTGAAGTATAATCAATAGTTGTTTCTGAGCATTGAAAAGTAATTTCATCACCATCAATGGTATATGTACCTTTTGCTGTTGAATAGACAGTGTCAGAAGAAGAAAATGTTTGATACATTTCTACTTTATAATTTGTATCTGATTCAAAAGTAATTCTATAATTTACAGCAGCTGAACCTATGGTGTATGTATTCACACTCTCCCAAGCTGCATTTGTAATTTGACTTGAAAGACTACAGCCTGTTACTGAAATCATAATAAGTGCTGCTAACATTAACATAACTGCTCTTAATTTTTTGTTCATTAAAACTCCTACAAAGATGATAAAATATTGCTTTTCATCATTTCTTATTTTGTAATGAGCTTAACAGTCTTGTCTTAAATCATTCTTAAATTTTAAGATTAAAATCTATTATGTACAAAAAAAGCCCCTGGCTGTTTAGCCAAGAGCTGCTATTTGTAATAAAAATATCTTTTATGCTTCTTTATCCATTGTCGGGCTATTATCTACATGGTACTTTTCAATAGTTCCATCAAGCTCCTCAGCCATACCTTTTAATGTTTCAGCTGAAGTAGCACTGGCTTTTGTTGCTACAACAAAGTTATCAATACCTTCAGATATCTGCTTTAAAGTCATAAGAATCTGTTCAAAT
>JAQQAK010000028.1 GCA_028527945.1 Spirochaetaceae bacterium | reverse complement strand
GAAGATTTGGGAGAACCTCTCTTCGTCAGCAGATCATCCAAAATTTATAAATGGGAAGATAATATCTTATTAAAACTGTTCAATGAAAATATTGATCCTGAATTGATTAAAAATGAGCAAATAAACACTACAGAAACCTATAAAAAAGGTGTTTCAATGGTAAAGTGTCTTGGTCAGGTAGATATTGGAACTCAAAAGGGACTCCTCTTATTAAGAGTTGGAGGAGAAACGTTAATAAGTCTTGCCGGATCTAAACCTGTAACAGCATTCGGAGTGCCAAAACTCATGGCAAAACTTCAAGAAGAAATACATGGCACAGGAACTGAAATAATAAGAAGTTATAAAGATATGGTCATTGATGCACTCTCAAGCGAACCTCTATCTTTTCTTACTTTTGAGGAAAAACAAAAAGCGATAAACCATATAGAACTACTTCCTGACGGGAATTCAATACTACACCTGGATTATCATCCTGATAACATTATGTCAGACGGAGAAGCCGCAACAATCATTGATTGGATGACCGCGGCAAGCGGATGCCCTGCTGCTGATGTAGCAGCAACACTTTACCTTCTTCGCGAAGGAGAGATGATTCCAGGACTAAACAGAGCAGTTGCTTTAGTTTTGGAAGTTATAAGAAAGATGATTTGCAGTAAATATTACGCGGCCTATAAGGCCGATACTGGTCTTACGGATGAAGAAGTAAAGCCATGGAGACTCCCCTTTTTAATTGTCCGCCTGGGTGTATGGAACATCGAGACTGAAGTTAAAATACTTCAAAAAAAGATTAGAGAAGAGCTTAAAGAGTAAAAATGATAATTATTAACTCAATACGCATAAAAATAGAAAATCTTATCAAATATATGATTTCGGAACTTACAAAAGAGGGTTACTTATATATGGCAAGTTTCAAAAAGATAAAAGCCCAAATTTCTAAAATATCACCTGATATAAAAATAACTGAAGAACGCGGATGTATTGTGCTTAACGGTGAAGTTGATGATTGGAGTAAAGCAGTCAAAGCAGGACAGACAGCTGTAAATAAAAAAAAATACTACGGAGTTATCAATAATATAAAACTTAAGGGATTTTCTCAAAAAAAACGATTACCACATATTATTGACAGCAGTCTTGACGGAACTTCACCTGATGTACTTATCATTGGAGCAGGAATCACAGGCTGTTCAATAGCAAGAGAACTGTCAAAACATAAACTGAATATTCTTCTCGTTGACAAAGCTGAAGATGTAGCGACAGGAGCCAGCAAGGCCAATGGCGGGGTTATTCATGTAGGAATTAATTTTTCAAGAAAATCACAAAAACATTTATACAATATCCGCGGGAACAAGATGTATGCTGAACTATCAAGGCAAATGAATGTCCATTTTGAACAGAAAGGACAAACAATGCTATGTTCAAAAAAATGGGAAAAGTTTCCTGTAAGCCTCTTAAAACTTAATGCCAAGCTTCTCGGCATTCCCGGGGTTCGTTATCTTGATAGAGAAGAGCTTATCAATTATGAACCAGAACTTCCTGATTTTGCAATTGGCGGAATGTATATGCCCATTGGAGGAGTAACAAATCCTTACGAGATGACCGTCGCTCTTGCTGAAAATGCTATTAATAATGGTGCAAACTTCAGCCTCAATACCGCAGTTTTAAGCATTAATACTGAAAATGGACATATAAAAAGTGTTGGAACAAACCGTGGAAATATTTATCCAGATGTTGTAATTAATGCTGCTGGTGTATATGCGGATGAAATAGCAGATATGGCAGGAGATCGAACCTTCACAATACATCCCAGACGCGGAACAGATATAATAACCGATAAAAAAGCAGGATACATGGTTCAGTCCAGCATGGGAAAATCTCCTTTTAGCATATTACCTTATCAGGAAGCCACTCGCCCCAAAGGATTGATAGCCCGGACAAAATTTTTTATAGCTGCAATAACAAGCAAAAGTCATACAAAAGGCGTCGGCTGTATTCATTCCGTTCATGGAAACATGCTTATAGGCCCCAATGCTGTTGAAACTCCAGATAGAGAAGACACTGCGACAAGAAAAGATGAGGTTGAAGCTATTATTAACATGCAGAAACATGTCGCACAAAAACTTCAATATAGTGATGTAATTTCTTATTTTACAGGAATCAGGGCTTCAACCTATGAAGAAGATTTTGTTGTCCGCAAAGGTATTTTTACAGATAATATTATTCAGGCTGCAGGAATACAATCTCCGGGAGTTACGGCGGCACCAGCAATTGCTGTAGATATTGCAGCATGGACCGTTGAGCTTTTATCCAAGAAAAGACCAGTAGAAATTAATAATTCTTTTATTCCGGAGCGAAAAAGACCGCCGCGCATGACAGAACTGAGCGATGAAGAGCGTGATTCACTAATAAAAGAAAATCCTGACTACGGAATTATTGTCTGCCGGTGTGAAGAAATAAGCCGAGGTGAAATTATTGATGCTCTTAATTCTCCTTTATGTGTTCCGACTATTGATGGAATTAAAAGACGGCTTAGACCTGGAATGGGACGCTGCCAAGGAGGATTCTGCGGTCCGCTTGTGATGGAAATTATAGCAGAACATCAAAAGTGCAAGTTATCAGATGTAAAAAAATCTTCTGACAGTTCTTTTATAACCTTTGGTACTACTAAAGGAGCAGCAGTATGAAAAACTTTGATGTTGTTATTATTGGAGGTGGCCCAGCCGGGCTTGCTGCAGCTATATCCGCAAAAAGAGCAGGAGCAAAGGTGTTGCTTATAGAAAGAGAAGCAAGGCTTGGCGGTATTCTCAAGCAATGCATACATGACGGGTTTGGACTTGTTCGCTTCAAGCAAAAACTCACAGGGCCTGAGTACGCGGAACGTTTTATTAAAGAATTTACTGACGAAAATATAGAAGCACTCAAACTGACTTTTGTAACCAAAATAGAGAAACAGAACAATATCTTCCTTCTATCGGCAGTAAATAAAAACGGACTTCTCCAGATTGATACAAAAACACTTATCCTTGCTACCGGCTGTAGGGAAAGGACCGCTAAACAGGTTTTTATTCATGGTACACGCCCCTCTGGAGTGTTTACAGCAGGATGTGCTCAGCATTATATAAATATTTTTGGTCAAATGCCTTCTAAAAAATGTGTAATACTTGGAAGTGGAGATATTGGCCTAATAATGGCACGCCGTCTTACTCTTGAAGGAGCAAAGGTTATAGGAGTCTATGAGGCAAAACAAACACCATCAGGATTAACTCGAAATATTCATCAATGTTTAAACGACTATGATATTCCGCTTTTTTTATCTAAAACAGTAACAAGAGTTTTTGGAAATGAAAGGCTCACTGCTGTTGAGGTTTGCTCTGTAGATGAAGAAATGAAACCAATTATAGGAACAGAAGAAAAAATTGAATGTGATTCACTTATTTTGTCAGTTGGCCTTATTCCGGAAAATGAGCTTGCAGAAAGTCTGGGTGTAGCAATTGATGCAGCAACAAAGGGGCCAATATGTAATGAAAATCTTATGACAAGTGTTCCTGGAGTTTTTTCCTGCGGAAACGCATTGCATGTAAATGATTTAGTCGATTATGTTTCTGAGAGCGGAGAAACAGCAGGCAGAGCTGCGGCAGCTTATATTGAAGAAAATTCAGAAAAGATTATTCTTCGCGCAGGAGAAGGTTTGGCTTATGTTGTTCCACAACGGTTAAATTCTAACATGCCAGAACCAAAGACTGTCGCATATTTTCGCAGTAAAAAAGTCTTCAACAAATGTGAACTTATAGTAGAAACTGAAAAAAATGAACTTATAAGAAAACGATATTCCTTTTTGCGTCCTCCAGAAATGGAGCGATTAGAGATTAGTTTTTCTGATTTTAATTTAGAACCACAATCAAAGATTTGTTTTCGTATTGAGGAGAGCTGAGATGAAAGATTTAATCTGTATAGAATGTCCAAATGGATGCAATTTAAACATAAGGAAAGAAGGTGAACAATGGTTTGTTTCCGGTTATAAATGTCCAAAAGGAAAAGATTTTGCTATATCTGAAATGACTACTCCACTGCGTTCTATATGTTCAACTGTAAAAACATCATTTCAAAAAGTACCAGTACTTCCTGTAAAAGCCTCTTCTGACATTCCTAAAGACAAGATCTTTGAAGTTATGAATGAAATTAACAAGGTTATTGTTTCAGAGAAGATAGGCTGTGGTGATATAATCATCGAAAACGTTCTTGACCTGGGTGTTAATATTGTAGCAACAAGCAATATCCTTGTTTAACCCAGGTTTAAAATATTTTATTCAGAACAATTAAT
>JAQQAK010000027.1 GCA_028527945.1 Spirochaetaceae bacterium | reverse complement strand
AGGCTCATAAGCTAATTGAAAAATATATTATAAAAGAATTTAACTATAGATTAATTCAATCGTGATTTGAAGAAGTGTAAGATCCTTCTTCAAAAGTTAAGAAGACATTTAAGACGATTTGAATTATATAAAATAAAATGTTATGCTACTGTTCTCTACAAGTAAATGAATTGATAAAATCCAGGAGTTAAAACATCTCTATGCAAAACTTTAAGAAGTTTGTTTCTTATTATAAACCTTACCGTTTTTTATTTTATTTGGATCTTTTTTGTGCTCTCATTGTTTCAATAGTAGATCTTTCTTTTCCGCAGATCCTTAACGTGTTAAACCGAGGCCTTTTTTTAGGTGAATCAGAGAACATAGTTAAAACAATTGGTTTTGTAGTTTTGGGATTGGTAGGTCTGTACATAATAAAATACTTTGCACAGTATTTTATTACTTCTTGGGGGCATATTATGGGCGCCCGCATGGAAAGGGATATGAGAAAAGATCTATTTTCTCATTTACAAAAGCTTGATTTCTCTTTTTATGACAAAAATAATACTGGTGAAATTATGTCTCGTATTGTATCGGATCTTTTTGATATAACAGAACTTGCTCACCACGGCCCAGAGAATATCTTCATGTCAATTTTAAAGCTTGTTGGTTCCTTTGCTATTCTGCTCATGCTTAATTTTAAGTTAACGCTAATCCTTTTTGTTGTAACTGTTGTAATGATTGTTTTCTCATTTTTTCAGAATAAGCGGATGGGAGCAATTTTTATGAGTAATCGTAAAAAAATTGCGGGTGTTAATTCTCGTGTTCAGGATAATCTTGCGGGGATTCGTGCTGTGAAATCTTTTGGAAATGAAGCTTTCGAAAAAGAAAAATTTTCAGACAGCAATATGCAGTTTCTTGAATCTAAAAAGAATAGCTACAGGGCAATGGGAAAGTATCATTCAACTAATTCTCTTTTTCAGGGGATTTTTTATACTATTATAATTGGAGTAGGAGGTTTGCTTATTGCTCAAGGCGAGCTTGCCGGAACAGATCTCGCATTATATGTTCTTTATGTAAACATCTATATGAACCCGATAGAACTTTTGATTAATTTTACTGAACAGTTTCAAAAAGGTTGGGCAGGTTTCTTGCGGTTTATGGAAATAATGAATACCTCTCCTAAAATTGTTGATAATCCTGGGGCTATAGAATTAAAAGATGTTAAGGGGAATATTGAATACAATGATGTTTCATTTTTTTATGAAAATAATTCTGTTGTTCTTAGCCATATAAATAAAAGCATCAGTGCCGGAGAAACTATGGCATTGGTTGGGCCTTCCGGAGGAGGTAAGACGACATTTTGCTCATTGCTTCCTCGTTTTTACGAGGTCACCGGCGGAAGCATTTTAATTGACGGGCTTGATATTCGTTCGCTTACATTGGAGTCGCTTAGAGCGTCAATAGGTATTGTTCAGCAGGATGTTTATATCTTTTCCGGAAATATTAGAGACAATATTTCTTATGGCAGACTTGATGCCAGCGATGAAGAAATTTATGAGGCAGCTCGTAATGCCAATATTCATGATTTTATTATTTCTCTTCCGAATGGATATGATACCTTTGTAGGTGAGCGTGGTACCAGATTATCTGGGGGGCAGAAGCAACGTCTTGCAATAGCACGGGTATTCCTTAAAAATCCTAAAATTTTAATTCTTGATGAGGCCACTTCAGCTCTTGATAATGAGAGTGAACGTCATATACAAGAATCTCTTGAGCGTCTTTGTGAAAACCGTACAACTATTGTTATTGCGCATAGGTTGAGTACGGTTCGTAATGCTGATGAGATTGTTGTTATTAATAAAGATGGAATTGTTGAAAGCGGCCGGCATTTTGATCTTATTAAAAATAAAGGTCTCTACGCCAAATATTATAATATGCAGTTTGAAGGACTTGAATGGGATGAAATTCCTGAGTCTATCAAATTCTAATAGTATTTTGGCCTTTTAAAAACGATTATTTTTTAAGAGGCTTTGAAGAAAAATTATAACTTTAAGTAAATTATATTCAGCATAATAAGTTGTGAAATGCTCTTCACTTAATAGTAAATTATTTCTGAGCATAATATAATAACGCTCTATTTTATCGGAGAGTAATATGATTGATGAAAAACTTAAGATTGTTCTTGGAGCGCTTCCACAGAAAATACATGTAAAAACAAATGATGAGACTAAGCCTGTACTTTTATTTTTTCATGGAGGGCCTGGAGTTTGTAACCGTCATGATATTATGAACTCACATTCAGATTTGCTTGACACATTTACTATTGTAGGCTGGGATCAGAGAGGCTCTGGCGGTTCTTACAAAGGTGCTAAAACTGAAAGTCTTACATTAGAACAGTTTATAGATGATGCTCATGAGCTTGTTCTTTGGCTTTGCCAAAGGTTTTATAAAGACAAGATCTTTGTTATAGGCGGCAGCTGGGGCTCTATGCTTGGAACCTGGCTGAGTTATAAATTCCCTGAACATATCGCTGCATTTGTAGGATTTGGTCAGGTTGTAAACGGACATTTAAATGAAGTCTTAAGCTATAATTTTGCGCTCGCTGAAGCTGAGAAGGCTGGGGATGAAAAATCTGTATCAACACTAAAAAGAGTGGGGCCTCCGGTAAAAGGATGCTATAAAGGCGGGTTTGACGGAATGATGGCTCAGCGCAAAGTAATGATGAAGTACGGCGGGTATTCTAAAAGCAAAAAGAAAAGAAGTTACTTTAGCTCTGTTGTTGTTCCGGTATTTTTATCAGGAGAATACAGTTTAGCTGATCTTTTTGGCCTTATTAAGGGGTATAAATTTGTGCTTGAGATAATGTGGCCTGAGGTCGGAGTCTGTGATTTTAACAAAACATGTACTGATTTTAGAGTTCCATTCTATATTTTTGATGGCTGTCTTGATATGAATACACCAGCGGAACTGGTTCAGGACTGGTTTGATAATATTAAAGCTCCAGACAAGGAGCTCATTTGGTTTGAGAAATCAGGGCACAATCCAATGAATGATGAACCTGAAAGATTTAAAGAACTTCTGAGAAATAAACTTATAGCGGTCAAGGAAAAAGAAAGCTGTAGGATCTAAAAAAGAAGCCCCTCTCTAAAGTTTTGAGCTATCTTTGCTGAGAGGGGCAATAGTTTGCTTTCTAATATTACTTAATATATAAGATTCCTCCGCTGCTCAAAGTTGTTGATGATGTGTAGCTTGCTGTTGTTGCTCCGTTTACATAGATATTATAGCTACTGTCAATGTTACTATAACTTGTGTCACTGTCAGAGAGTTCTGATAAATATGAAACACCTGTTGCACTCCAGCTGCTGCTTGAATCTATAGTTAATTTTACTGTAGCGTTATCAATATTATCTGTATTTATGACGCTTGTTAGAGTTGAACTATTTTGAAGTGTCAGATCTATTGAACTGCTGCTGTCGCATATTATAATTTTTCCGGATAAGGTTTGAGTATCAGCTGTAAAGGTCACTGTTCCACCATTTGTTCCCCAGTCGGTGTTAACATCACTTCCCAGAACTTCATACGCGCTGGAGGCTTTTCCTGCTACAAGTAAAAGACTTGAGCTGTTTTTTACTGTTACATCTGTCATAGAAATTATTGCGTCTGTATCGCAGATAAAAAATAATGGGCCGGATGTATCGGTATTGGTTAGTGAGCCTTCGGTCATTGAAAAAGTTCCGGTTCCTTCAGAAGAGTCGCCTGACATACTTTGATAGATTATGACTCCCCATTTATCAGCTCCAGAAATGCTGCTGCTTTTCAATGTAACTGAGTTTAGCCCCTCTATGGCTACAGCTTCTGAACCTGTCGCTGATAGTGTACAATTTTCAACATTAAATGTTCCTGTACAATATATACCCGGTGAGCCAGTTCCTGAGGTTGTTCCACTTACATTGGTTGCGTTTATTTTTGGCGCGTCGGCATCTCCATATCGGTCTGTCGCAAGGGCGGCGCAGGAGGCTCCTGTTGTTGAAATAGTTGAGTTTGTTATAGTAACTGTTCCTCCGTAAGTCGCGTCAACTCCGCGTGAATTATCGCTTCCGGTAGTTGTAATTGTAATGTCATCGCAGGTTATTACCGCGTCTTCTCCAAAGGCAAAAACTCCATTTGCACCTGACGCGTCAGTTGTTACTGTACATCCATCAGATAAACTTATTGTTGTAGATTCTCCTGTGCTTACATAACTGGTGTCAGAGCTTGATGAGCTGGCAAGAACCCCTGAATTAAAACCATAAAAACCACTGTTCTCTCTATCTTCTGTATCCCCTGATTTGGAAATTGATGTTCCTGTAATTGTACATGAGCCGCCGTCTGAAACTTTAAGAGCGTTCTCATCTGATACGGAAGAAGAATAGCTTTCATTTGATAAGCTGGCCGTACCACCTTCCTGATTATATGCGGTATCGCTGGTTGTGCTCCCAGAGTCATCGCTTCCATTTTCACAGCCTGTAGTTATGAGAATAGAGGTGCAAATAAGAAGGAGTATGATTTTATGAAAATTATGAATAAATCTTTTCATTAAAATATCCTTTTAGAGAAAGTATAAGATTTTATAAAACATAGCTTTTGTTTTTATTTGAGGTCAATATTGGCTATATTGTATTTACTTTATTGTTACACGCGTTTTACATAAGTGAAGAAATTAATTGTAAATATAATCTTTTAGGCTTTCTGGTGGGTACTGATTTCTGTACAGGAAGAGTATTTTCAGGTTTATCATTTTGCCTCCGTATTCTATATAACTGTTATCCCAATCCATATTATTTCCGTTTACGATAATATCATAGCGTTTGCGGTATCCTTCCGGAAAACTCTCATCATATTTAATAAACCATGACCAGACTGTTTTTACTTCTATTATGTTATACTTTGCTTTGTTGTTTTGCTTTTCCAGATAGCGGTTATTTTTTAAGAGGTTTATACAGTAAATTGCGCTTCTTGCGTCAATGCTAAAAGGTTCCGGAGTTTTTACAATAGTATCCTTTGTATCTGTGTTTTTTTCAGTTGAATCTTGAGCATATAATAGATTGCTAAAGATGAATAAAGTGAGAATTAAAACATATATTTCTTTGTTTAGCTTATATTTCAATGTTTAAGATTATACCACCTAAGAGGTGTGAGGTCATTTATAAAGTTGATTCAGGAGAGATAGTTTTTATCTCTCCTGTTTTTTAGTTAAATCCTTGAAGCTACAAGATCACCTATTTCCGCGGTGCCAATTTTCTTCATACCATCCGACATTATATCACCAGTACGATATCCTTCATCAAGAACACTTTCAATTGCGGCATAGATATCATTGTAAGCTTGATCCATTCCGAAGCTGTATTTTAGCATCATGCCTGCTGAAAGAATTTGTGCTATTGGATTAGCTATTCCTTGTCCTGCTATATCAGGAGCAGAACCACCTGATGGTTCGTATAGACCGAATGGAAGTTCTCCATCAGCGCTTTCAGATAGAGATGCTGAAGGTAGCATTCCAAGAGATCCCGTGATCATACTTGCTTCATCTGAAATTATATCGCCAAACATGTTTCCACAAAGAAGGACATCAAATTGTTTTGGGTTACGAACTAACTGCATTGCAGCATTATCTACGTACATATGTGTAACTTCTACCTCAGGGTATTCTTTAGCAAGTTTTGTTATTACGTCTCTCCATAGAACCATTGATGATAAAACATTAGCTTTATCTATAGAACATAATTTTTTTCCTCTTTTCATTGCGGTGTCAAATGCTGTTCTACCTATTCGTTCAATCTCATCTGCTGTGTAAATTAATGTGTCAAAACCTTTTTTTCCATCGTTTCCTTTAGGTTGGCCAAAGTAGATTCCTCCGGTTAGCTCACGAACTACCAGAACATCAAACCCGCCTCCTATTATTTCACCTTTAAGAGGTGATGCCTCTTTTAGTTGTGGAAATACTATGGCAGGTCTGAGATTGGCAAAAAGTTTAAAGATTTTACGTAAAGGTAAAAGGGCAGCTCTTTCCGGTTGCTCTTCAGGCGGAAGCTTTTCCCATTTTGGTCCGCCCACAGAACCAAAAAGAACTGCATCAGCAGACTTACAGGTTTCTATTGTGCTTTCAGGAAGAGCTTTGCCATGATTATCTATAGCAGCTCCTCCAACATCAGCATAGTTTTTGGTAAAAGTTATTTGGTATTTTTTTTCTATTGCAGAGAGAACCTTCACTGCTTCAGCCATTACTTCTGGGCCTATGCCGTCTCCTGGTAATACTGCAATTTCATAATTTTTCATTGTCACTCCTTATTTTTTTTCTTAAAATATAGTTCTTTATATAAGAAAAATTAATAAATACTTAAGCTGTTTTAATTATACTAAAATCTTTTATCTCTGAAAAGCTATGTACCCGTTTTTACGATGACATTGCTTCTTAATCACCGAGTGGGATTTATCTATTATTACATCCTCTCTGGTGGTTAATTTTTGTAAGCTCTTTACAAAATCGGCAATATAAATATCATATATTTTTTATGAAAATGGTAGAGCATTTTACTTTAGTTTATCTTTTTTACAAAAAGTATTGAAAATAAAAATACCATTTTGCTAATTTTTAATCTTGTGATTTGCAACTTTATCTTTTTAACAGTCTTAAGGAATTCGCTTTAATAAATTGCATCTCAATTCGTTTTTGGCTAAGCTTCAATATAACAGAGGTATAAATACATGCTTGAAAAAAACTCTTCCAAAAATAAAAACGTACTTCTTTTTTTTGCTTTAATGGCTCTTTCGTTTAACCTTCGTAGTCATTTGACCGCGTTACCGTCAGTCATCTCAGATTTGCAGCAAAGTTTAGGAATATCCGCAACTATTGCCGGATTAATAACCAGTATCCCGGTTTTATGTTTTGCTATTCTTTCTCCTGTCGCGTCTTTGGTAATTTCTAAACTATCAACGACTCAGACGACAATATCTTTGTTAATTGGAATTGCTATCGGAGTTTTTATAAGATCTATAGGTTCTGTATGGGCTGTTTTTGCAGGCACAGTGATTTTGGGATTCTCTTTGACAATTGGTAATATAATCTGTCTCATTATAATTGCTGATGATTTTAATGATAAAAAGAATATGATTACAGGTTTGTATGTTGCCGCAATGAGTATCAGTTCCATGATTACTTCAGCAGCTACTGCATCAATTGCCAGGCATCTGGAATGGCGGCTTTCATTATGCGTTTGGGATATTTTCCCATTAATAGCTATTGCTTTATGGGTAGCTGTAGCAATTAGAACTTCGAAAGTTGATAAAGAACGCTGTCCCGAGGTTGAAGATTCAAAGAATATAGAAGATTTACCTGCTGTTTATAAGCGTTTCCCTGTATATCTTCTTGCTATAGCTTTTGGTTGTCATACCTCTCTTTTTTATGGGTTGACCGCATGGCTTCCTTCTTATTTGACAAGTACACTTGGAATGACTGATTCTTATGCTGGTATAGCTGCTTCAATTTTTCAAATTGCTGGTTTGATTGGATGTTTTGGCATTCCCGCATTATCAGCATTGGCAAGATTATCACGAAGAACACAATTTCTAATTGTCGCAACAGCATGGTTTATAATCCCTGTTGGTTTAATAAGTTTGCCACAGTTATGGCTTATATGGTGCCTTATTGGAGGAATAGGCTCTGGAGGCGGATTTACTGTTGTGTTTGGTCTTGTAATGGATCAGGCTGTTAACCTTGATGATAATCGTAATATCTCGGCCTTTGTTCAAGGTGTGGGATATGCTTTTGCCGCAGTTTGTCCGACTCTTCTTGGCAGTCTGAAAGAATCTTCAGGGACTTGGCTGTCTGGCTTTTTAGCTCTTGCTATAATGGCAGTTGTTATGATCATATGCGGAATGTGGTCTTCAAAGCTTAGTGAAAAAGCTTAGAGCGCTAACAGTTAAATAAGTAAATAATAGTACAGCAGAATCAATTAAATGATTCTGCTGCGGCTTTGTTATGTAATCTTTTTCTATATTTCTATGTCGTATACACCTTTTCCATCTTTAAGAAATGTTTCTATGCTTATATCAGTCATTGGGTGTTTTATTAACTGATAGAGTAATTCAGGATTTACTGTTACAGAATGGCATCCGTGCATACTTACTCTATGTATCTGGTCTACAGTTTTAAAACTTGCTGCCAGAACTTTGCTGTCTAGTTTATAATGTGTCATATTCTCAGCTATATCTCTAACTACATCAATACCGTGTGATGATATGTTATCAAGACGGCTTACATAAGGAGCTACATAATCTGCTCCGGCCTTAGCTGCTATAAGAGCTTGTTGTTGCGTAAATATTGCTGTAGCCGTTACATTTATGCCAGAGTCTTTTAGTATCCGCATAGCTTTAAGACCTTCCATTGTAATTGGAATTTTTGAATAATAATTGTCTCCAAAATCAAAATAATTTTTATATGCTTTTGCTTCTTTCACTATGTTATCACAATCTTCACTCATTACTTGAATATGAAAAGAATTGTCTCCAATAATGTTTTGAATGCTTTTTACTGCTTCTGATAATTTCATTCCTGATTGTTTCAGGATCGTTGGGTTTGTGGTTACTCCACTCATTGGGAAATAATCAAATAATTGTTTTATTGCTTCAAGATCTGCTGTGTCTGCTAAATATTCCATAGGTCATAGTAGTAAATAGATATTTAAAGATCAATTAGCTATTTTAAAAACTAAATCATAATAGCTTCTTGCAAAACTCGGTTAGTTTAGCAAGAAGCTTTGAAGCAAAAAATTACAACTTTAAGTAATTATATACAGTATAACAAGTTGTAATTTTTTCTTCTTTTACATTATGGAAGCTCTTTTCAAAACTCCCTGAGTTTTGAAAGAGCCTCATAAAAGTAAATTCATGATTTGAAGAGTTTTTTGATTACTACAATAAAGTGAATTATTTTATAAAATTTATGTCAAATTTTAACATTTGTTAATGAAAGTCATTTTTGAAGGGGTTAAAATCGTCAGATTCAAGAGAAATGTTTTTCAACTTAGTCTTTATAATAGGCTCAATTGCAAAGTTTGTTATAAACTATTAGTTCAAAAAC
>JAQQAK010000026.1 GCA_028527945.1 Spirochaetaceae bacterium | reverse complement strand
TTCTGCAAGGAATGGGTTTAGACGGTCAGGTTTCATACCCAACACAAAAATACTCTTTCCAAATAGAAGATTCCGCAAGTAGAATACTGCTAAAGCAGGGCGGGTATTAAACCTTCCCGGCGAATAAAATCTATGCCTTCTCCTATAAAAAGAAGCTCACAAACTATTTTATAGTTTTTTAATTGAATACTTGGACTTAGTACTTATCCCAAGGAAGCCAAGGCAGTCCTTCAATAACACCCAAACGCATTTTTTCAATAACATTTGTTCTATAGCTATATACCCGAATCCCATTCATATGAAGCATCACACTCGAAGCTCTGACTCTACCTAACTCTTCTCCAAACTCCTCAGTTAGATATGCCCGTAATACACCTTCAACTTTTTCTATACCAGATGCCGCAATATTATAGAGATCTTGTTTGTCTTGATTTTTCATCTCAAATAATGTTTTTATCAAAAAGCATCCACGATATGTCTTACTACCAGACTGGTTTATATAATCGTCAAGCAATAAGCAAATTCCTTCAAGAACTGTAGGAGCACTATCTATAGTCTTCTTTATCAAAGTTATGTGTGTATTTGTATAATTTTCTAACGCGTCTCTGTAGAGAACATCTTTATTTCCAAAAGAATTATAAAGAGAACCGGGTTTTAAACCTGTAGCTTCTACGACCTGTTGCATGGATGAAGCATGGTAACCATTCTCCCAAAATAACTGTTTAAGTTTTTCAACTATGTCTTTCCTGTCAAATTTTGCAGTGGCCATACCTCTCATTCACTCCTTTTAAAACTTTCCTAAGTAAAAAACACACAACTTAGAGGCTCTTTTAAAACTTAGGAAGTCTTGAAAGAGCTACCTTAATTATAACTTTTTGGGTTTATTTTTAATAGTCATTCAAAATAATATTGACAGAAAAATACAGATGCTATATTTTGAACGCACATTCAAAATCTTGTAGCGCTGCAAGCGAGAATGCAATTTCCTTATAAGAGGACAAGAAAACATGAATAGTAAATTAAATATTCTTTGGACAAACGCAGATCCAGTCACCGCAGAACTGATGGTAATGATGTACGCCAGAAATTCCTTAGCACGAGGATGGTGGGAAAGTGTGCAGATTATAATCTGGGGAGCAACAACCAAACTTATAGCGGAAAATGAGACAATACGAAAAAAACTACTTGAACTTCAATCAAATGGAATTGAAATAAATGCCTGTCTTGTGTGCGCTGAGGAACTTGGCGTAGCTGATAAACTAAAAGAATCCGGTATTTCTGTTAAAAAGATGGGATTACCATTAACAGAAATACTCAAATCAGAAGAAAAGTTAATAACTGTTTAATTATTAAAGCTCTTTCAAAAGCCTGCAAGTTAAAATAAAAAAGGCTCAGAAGACTTCTTGAAAGAGCTTATTTTAGAAAAAAAAGTTGAGACTTACTTTATAACAACCTTTCTGGCTGTTGCCATAGCCTCTTCGCTCATTTCCTGACCGATTCCCGGTAGTTCAGGTATTTCATAAGTTCCATTCTTTGGAGCATGATAATACTTTCCAGCCTTTTTAAAAGCAGAAAGCAGATTAGCATTATGCTCTTCATGAATGACAAAATTGGGAATTGTAGCCTCAACCTGAAGCGCCGCGGCTGTAGCAATTGGGCCACCGCATACATGTATTTGCACACCCATATCGTAAACCTGAGCCATATCACAAATCTTTTTTGTTTCAGTAATTCCACCGGTATTGCAGAGATCTGGCTGAATAATGTCTAAGGAACGATCTTCAAAGAATTGTCGAAATCCCCAACGGGTATAACTTCGTTCACCTGTCGCCAAAGGTAAACTGCATTTTGATTTGATATGTTTAAACATATCAGGATTACACGGCATAGTTGGTTCTTCATAATACATAATGCGATAAGGCTCCAGCGCTTTACCAAGTTCAGCCGCCGTATTAGCATCAAGTAAAGAATGAATCTCTATAATAATATCCATATCAGGCCCGCCAGCTTCACGACAGGCAGCAATTCTTTCTACTGATCTTTGAAGATCATGATAGCGATAAGAACCTCTAATCTGATTCCCCTGTGTAGCAAATACTTCACCAAATGATTTTTCTTCTAACGGGGCAAAAACAGGATCTACTTTAATAGCGTCATAGCCATCTTTTACCGCATCTTTTGTCACATTACCATAACACTCAGGCTTGTATAATAATGTCAGACTATCATTTTCTTCTATTATTTCTTTCCAGCCAAACTGCAATTGAGACGCGTATGCTCTTAATTTATCGTTAGTCTTACCACCAATAAGCTTATACACAGGAAGGTTAAGAGCCTTTCCCTTTATGTCCCAACATGCAATATCAATAGCAGCCATAGCAGAAGTTATAACAACGCCTCCGCCCATACCCCAAAATGTATGCCGATGCAAATGCTCCCAAATCTTTTCAGTGTCAAATGGATCCATTCCTATAACAAGTTTGGCAAAGTCCTGACACTGTCCAAACGCTGCTTCTTTAGAATTACCATAAGCAAGTCCGGCTTCACCAAAACCGCTAATGCCCTCATCCGTGTTTACTTTTATGGTAACAAAACCACCCAGGCCACCTTCATCAAGGTAGCATTCAATACTAGTAATTTTCATATTCTAACTCCTTCAGTATTTTTATTTCACAAAAATTATTATTCTCCGTTGTTTTCTCCGGTCTCAGCCCATAACGAAGTACGAATATTTATATCTCCCGTTTTTCCCCTAACAAGTCCTATAGCTCCCAATACAACTATTGCTATAACATTAACAACAGCAAGCGAGGGTTTCATTGACAGACATGACTTCCATAGTACAACAAGAAAACCAGCCAGAGATAATAAACAAATGGCATAATACACACCATTTGGAAGATGAAAACGCGACTTCTTCCATGCGTCAGGGTATAATTTAGGCATTCGAATATATGCTATAAAATTCAGTATCGCAAAACATGACATGAATAATTGTGTCATATTTGTTATTACTGTTATAGAAAGCCCAAATAGAATAGGAATCATTCCCAAAACATACATGAAGGTAAGAATGTAAACACGAGCACCCTTTTTATTGCGTTTACCAAAAGAAGAAGGAAGCCACCCATCATCACAAGACTGGCCAATAGTTATTGAGTTATAGGCATAGCTTGAGTTTAAAGTTGAAAGAAGAGCCATAATAGGGCCGCCTATAATAAAAGCATAAAATAAAGCAGGTGAAAAAATCTTTTTAGCCGCAAATACCAAGGTTGAAGAATTTCCATATTCACTAACAGTCAAAACACCAACACCAGCTATTGCCACACCAACATAAAGAACAATTAATGTTGGAACAGCTAAAAGAAGTACAACAGGAATATCTCTTCGGGCGTTTTCTGAATCACGACCGTAGGCAATAGTCATATAATACCCCTGGGTTGAGTATACAAATAATAACATTGCCCCCATAAAACCACCTGAAATCTGTCCATTCCTGAAAGTCATTCCCCAGCCGTTTATAAGAAAATTAGGATCTGAAAAATCAAAAACAGGTAATTTAATCTTGAAACAACCCACAATAGCAAACAAAACAAGAGCAGCAATTAAAAGCCAGGTCATTAACTTCTGAACCTTGGCCATTATGTTTACCCCCATAAGATTAACTACGTAGAAAAATGTTAACAAAGCGCCGCCCACAATAATCTTTGCGACAGGTGAACCCAATACAGGAATTATATCGCCTAGATAAGCAGCCGCTGCAGTACCGAACAATGACATACATAACGATTGCGTCAAATACATAAAGGAAAACATTCCAGCGACATTTGGACCTGCCATACCACAAAGCATTGAATAGTTTCCTCCGCCCATACGCACAACAGACGAAATAAACACAGTTGGCATAATCATTATAAAACCCATAATAATTGCAAAAAAATACGCCAGCCAAGCTGAATACCCCGTCATTTTTATTGCTGGAACAATCAAAGTAATAACTCCAGCTCCAATAACCTGTCCAATTGCTAAAGCAAATAACTCTGGTTTTCTCAGAGTTCCTGTTTTAGGCTCCTTCTCTCTAATAACATTAACCATTCAAACCTCCATCCTTATATCTTTATTTAGTGATTTTTATCACGTCCTCCCAATTATCAATTTAATAAACGCCAACTCATTTAATCGCTTATTCACTTGTTCGCTAACTATACAATCATACTACACCTGAAAATTTTAGCCGTCAACAAATTTCTACTATTGTTTTAATAGTAGAGCTTCTTGTAAAATTCTGTAAATAAAAAAGGACAGTGATATAAAATCAACCATACTCCGGAGCAAAACAAACACAGGTTGGTTCTGCAATGAACGGGTTTAGACGGTCGCCGCTTTCTACCCAACACAAAAATACTCTTTCAAAATAGAAGATTCATCATGTAGAATCCTGCTTAAGCAGGGCGGGGTATTAAACCTTCCCGGCGAATAAAAGTATATTTTTTGTAAAAACTTGACATGTCATAACATTATAACAGATACTACTCTTGAAAACTTAATACACACTGACACAGGCTATCAATATTTAGGAATAAAAATGAATAACAGAAAGAAAATAGAAAAGATTTCAGTAGTCGAGCAGCTAACAGATTACTTAAAGCAGGACATACTGGATAGAAAATGGGCTGTAGGAGAAAAGATTCCGTCTGAATCAGACATAGCCGACAAATATGGAGTAAACCGCCTTAGTGTTCGAATGGCTCTACAAAAACTGAATACTCTAGGTGTAATAGAAACACGAGTGGGAGAAGGCTCTTTCGTAAAAGATTTTTCAATGTATTCAATCTTTAATGAGATTGCTGATTATTATTATAGTTCAGACAGATTTGAAGAAATAAAAGAAACAAGACGCCTTATAGAACGAGAATGCATAAAAAAAGCCGCAAAGCTTGCAACAGATGAAGAGAAAAAAGTTTTAAAAAATAATCTTGATAAATATCTTCACTACAGAGAGCAAATTCAAAAAGATTTCAGCAAAGAAGTTTTTGAAGACACAATTGCTGCAGATTTTTCATTTCATTCACAAATTGTCAGCATGTCACATAATCAACTTTATCAAGAAATCTATTATATGGTTCAAAAACTGATAAGAGCTCATATTGCGTCTTTAATTGAAAAACGCCGTTTTTCACCAGAATACATGGATATCAGCTCTCCAGATGAGCACGTTGCCCTATATGAAAACATCTGTAATGGAGATTTTATTCAAGCCCATAAATATTTAGATAAAATACTTGATATAAAAGACTCAGAGCCCGCAGAATGAAAAGGTTGAAGATTTAAATCTCCAACCCGAATTCTTCTAAAAAACGCTCTATTGAAAGATTAACAATAAGCTCTTCTGGAAAATTAGCTTCTTCAATCTGCCTTGCGGCATGTTCAACACATCCAACAGAAGCACTAAAATGCGAATCACTTGAAAGAGTTACTCTAACGCCCTGTTTGCGGCATTCCTTTAAAAGAGTTTTATAAACTTCTTCAGCGCCAACACGGAAAGTATCCGGCCTGAGACTCGAGTTATTAACTTCAATTATAGTACCGGTTTCGCCGGCAGCCTGAACAAAACGGGAAATATCATAAGGGAACCGTGTATCATCAGGATGTCCAATTATTTTCACATAAGGATTCTTCATAGCGCCAATATACGCAGAAGTATGCGCCTCCTTTCCATCTGGCGGAAATGTCGGAATATGAAGAGAGGCAATAACAACTTCAAGCTCATTACAAAGCTCTTCATCTATATCAATTTCACCCTGACTATTTATTATATTGGCTTCTATACCCCTAAAAACAAATGTTCCATGAATTTTTCTTGGAAGAACCCTTAAGTTAGAAAAATGATAAGAATGAGCACTACCGGGCATCCCCGGAGAATGATCACTTAAAACAAAACCAGGGATTCCTCTTGAAGCAGCATCTTTAGCCATCTCCTCTAAAGATGAATAGGCATGCCCTGAAGCAGTTGAATGATTGTGGGTATCAATTATATTGTTAGTCGAAATCATTCTCCAGTGGTATCCTTTTTTATAAAAAAATACAAGAGACTAAAAAAATTGAATTATTCCACCCTCCCCCCCAATAAAAAAGCAGATTAGCCTTAAGCATGAAACTCTTGACAAATTTATTACTCCAAGAATAATGATCAACTACATGAATACTTTTAAATTTAGACACATTGTCCCAATACAAATAAGATTTAACGATGTTGACGGACAACAACATGTTAATAACGCTATCTATCAACAATATTTTGATATAGGAAGAGCCGGCTATCTTGGCGCAATAAAGGGTGGCAATTACGAAACAGGAGGAAAATCTTTTATCATAGCCTCAGTTAAAACAGATTTCCTGCTGCCAATATTTATGTACGACAAGATTCAGGTCGAAACAAGAACAGCAAAAATAGGAACAAAATCTCTCACCATTGAATCAAGAATTGTAGAGACAGGAACAGAAAATGTAAAAGCAGTTTGCGAGACAGTTTTTGTTGCTTTTGATTATGATAAACAAGAAGTTCTCTGTGTAACTGACGAAACACGAAAACAAATAAAAGCTTACGACGAAGGCTAACAGTTTCCTAACATTAGTCATATTGCTCTAACATTTTTTTTACATTTTCATGATTATTTTCTAACCTAAAAAAAAGATTATTAAGCTGTTTATAAACAGCGAAAAAATCGCACTAAAAATTAGGAGAGAAAAATGAAGAAATTCCTTGCAATCATGCTTCTTCTTATTCCAGCAATTGTATTTGCCGGAGGACAGCAGGAGGCTTCAACTGCGACAGATAATTCTGCGCCAGTTAAAGCAAAGTACATTATGCTTTTTATCGGTGACGGTATGGCTATGCCGCAGATTAATGCAGCAGAAGCATATCTTAACGCGCTTGACGGATCTGCTCCAGGAGTAAAGAAACTATCTTTTACACAGTGGCCTTCACAAGGTCTTACAACAACCTACTCTGCAAATGCTTTTATAACAGACTCTGCAGCAGCAGGAACAGCTCTTGCTACAGGGAGCAAAACAGACTCAGGCGTTATCTCAATGGATTCTTCAAAGACAAAAAAATTGAAGACTATTGCTGAAATGGCAAAAGAAGAAGGCCTCAAGGTCGGAATCATTTCCAGTGTAGACGTTGACCATGCTACACCTGCGGTTTTCTACGCTCATAATGAATCAAGAAATAACTACTACGACATTGGTCTTGAAATGGCTGACAGTGGTTTTGACTACTTTGGTGGTGGTCTTATAAAAACATATAAAACTCCAGAAGGAAAACCAACCGTTCTCGATGTAATGGAAGAGAAAGGATGGGTAATCGCCAAAACAAGAGAAGAACTTAACGCTCTACAGCCAGGACAGCAGGCTTACGCTTACTACAACACAAGTTTCACTACCAACTCTCTTGACTACGGTCTGGATCAGGAAGCAGATGATATCTCTCTTGCAGAATACACAAAGAAGGGAATTGAACTTCTTGATAACGAAAACGGCTTTTTCATGATGGTTGAAGGTGGAAAGATTGACTGGGCATGTCATGCTAACGATGCTGCTTCTTCTATCAGCGACACAATCGAGTTTGATAAAGCTGTAAAAGAAGGACTAGCTTTCTACAATCAGCATCCTGATGAAACACTTATTATTGTAACAGGTGATCATGAAACTGGTGGTCTTACACTCGGTTTTGCTGGAACAAAATATGGTTCAGCTTTCGCTGAAATCCAGAACCAGAAGATCTCTTACGAAAACTTTGACAAGTTTATCTTCAAGCCATATATGGAAGCACACGCTGACGGAAGCGCTCAGCTCGCTGATCTTATGCCTGAAATAGAGAAAAACTTTGGCCTTACAGACCGTTCAGACTATGAAAACGAACAGCTTGAAGCTTCTTTTCAAAGAGCTCTAAGAGGAAACGTTAGAAAAGCAGAAAACGATCAGGATTACCTACTCTACGGCGGATACAATCCACTTTCTGTAACTGTAACCCACCTACTTAACAGAAGAGCAGGTCTTGCATGGACATCTTACTCACACACAGGTGTTCCTGTTCAGACTTTCGCAATTGGTGCTGGTCAGGAAATGTTTAATGGTTACTATGACAACACTGATATCTTTAAGAAGATGAAGAGCGCTATGCTCGGTGATGGCCAGGTAGCATTAGCTGAATAATCATAGATTAAAGTAAAAAACATTAAAAACTTAATGGGAGGGGACGAACCCCTCCCTAATTTTTTTATAAAAGAGGTTAACTATGCTTGCTGTTGAAAAAAATACACGACGCGATAATATTTTTACAATCGTGGTGTGCCTTATTATGGTTGTATTATTCTTCGTTCCCACAGGCTTTGAAAACATTCAGGGGAAAAACTCTGTCAGAGCCAGAGCAAGAGTATTAGCTGTAGATAATAGTGACGTTGGACAGTACGGTATAGTAAGAACCGGAGATCAAGGTCTTATACTAAAAATCCTTAATGGAAAATTTAAAGGGCTCCAGACAGAATCAAATAACCTTCTTATTGGAAAACTTGAACTGGATAAAATGTTCTCCGTTGGAGACATTGCTCTTGTGACAATAGACATGGATGAAAATGATAATTTTGTATATGCCAATCCAATAGATCATTACCGGCTTAACATAGAAATTATCCTTTTAGTTCTTTTTTCAGTACTACTTGTAATTTTTGCCGGAACAACCGGCTTAAAGGCTTTATTATCATTTCTGTTTACAGGATTCGCAATATGGAAAATTCTTATTCCTGGTTTTCTAAAGGGATGGAACCCTATCCTTCTTTCACTTTTAATTGTCGCGGCAATGTCAGCAGTTATAATCTTTCTTGTAGGAGGACTCTCCAAAAAAGGAATAATATCTTTCATAGGAACAATAGCCGGAATAGCTTTTACAGCTGTTTTTTCTTTACTGTTTGGAAAACTCTTTCATGTTCATGGAGCGGTAAAACCCTTCTCTGAAACCCTTCTGTACTCTGGTTATGCCCATCTTGATCTCACAGAAATATTCATATCTGGAATCTTTCTAGCCTCTTCAGGAGCTGTAATGGACATAAGCATGGATATTTCAGCATCCATGCATGAAATAAAGCAAAAAAGGCCAGACATACACGCAAAGGAACTTATAATTTCAGGTATCAAGGTAGGACGCGCTGTGGTCGGAACAATGACAACAACCCTACTTCTGGCCTATTCAGGCAGCTACACTGCGGTTTTAATGGTAATGATGGCTCAAGGAACTCCAGCGGCCAATATATTTAACCTGACATATGTAAGCGCGGAAATCCTTCATACTCTGGTAGGAAGCTTTGGCCTGGTACTGACAGCACCGCTAACAGCTATAATTGGAGGAATTGTTTATTCGAGACATGTAGAATAGACTGCTCCACCTTTCTTTTTTATCAAATCCATAATAAAATCTGCCCCATGAAAACACTTGTACTTGCTGAAAAGCCGAGTGTGGGGCGCGAAATAGCCCGTGTACTCGGCTGCAGAAAACAGACAAAATCCTTCATTGAAGGTGATAAATATATAGTAAGTTGGGCCATGGGTCACCTTGTAGAGCTGGCCGATCCCGGCGCGCATGATTCAAAATATAAGGCTTGGAATGCCGAAGACCTGCCTATTATCCCGGACAGGATGAAACATAAGGTCATAGGCCGTACATCACACCAGTTTAATACAATAAAAAAGATGCTTCACCGAAACGATGTTAACAACCTCATAATAGCAACCGACGCGGGGCGAGAGGGAGAACTTGTAGCACGCTGGATAATGCGGCTGGCCGGTTATAAGGGGCCTTTTCAACGTCTTTGGATAAGCTCTCAGACAGACAAGGCCATAAAAGAGGGTTTTGCCAACCTCAAACCAGGCAAAAATTATGACAACCTGATGAGAGCCGCCGAATGCAGAGCTGAGGCAGACTGGTTAGTCGGACTAAATGTAACAAGAGCGCTTTCCTGTACCTATGACACAAAATTGTCTTCCGGACGGGTTCAAACCCCGACTCTCGCAATGATCGCTGAACGCTCTGAACAGATCAAAAACTTCAAGCCTAAGCCATTCTGGACTTTAGAAGCAGATTTTGATGGATTTTCAGCATCATGGCAGGGCAAAAACGGAAAAAGAATCTTTTCAGAAGAGGCAGCAAAATCGCTTCAGTCAAAACTCAAGGAAAGCGAAGCTGAAGTTGTCAAACTTGATGAGAAAAAACAGACTGTACCGCCGCCTTTAGCCTTTGATCTGACAGCCCTTCAGCAGGAAGCAAACCGTGTTCTTGGATACTCAGCCAAACAAACATTGAAAATACTTCAGGGATTGTATGAAAGACATAAAATAGTGACATATCCAAGAACAGATTCACGCCATCTTCCGGAAGATGTAGAGGCAACAATCCCGGACAGACTAAAGGCACTGAAGAACACAGACTGGAAAAACCGAGCCGAAAGTATAATAGCATCAAAACCAAAGCCCGGAAAACGACTCTTTGACGGTTCAAAGGTAAGCGATCACCACGCTATAATCCCAACAGAAGAAGTGGTAAATACATCAAGGCTATCCGAAGAAGAGAAGGCCTTATGGAATATGATAGTAAAACGATTTTTGGCAGTGCTGTCACCCAAGCATCAATTTATGAAACGGAGTGCTGAAATAAAGGCTGCCGGTGAATCTTTTTTCATAACTTCAACAAAAACAATAGATGAGGGCTGGAGAGCCATTGATTTTCAGGCAATCGAAACAAAGGATGATGATAACGGCTTTGGTAATATAGATAAACTTGAACAAGGAACAAAACTTCAAATAAAGAGTGTTAAGATCCAGCAATCTCAAACAAGTCCTCCTCCGCTTCATTCAGAGGGAAGTCTCCTGTCTTCTATGGAAAAACATAATCTTGGAACCCCAGCGACTCGCGCGGACATTATTGAGAAGCTCATTTCAAACAGGTATATGCAGAGGCAGAATGGAAAGCTGTGTATAACACCGGCCGGAGAAGAAGTGCTGCTGCTTGCGCCGCAACAACTCAAGTCTCCTGAACTGACATCGCAATGGGAAAAAAGACTCAAGGCTATTGAAGAAGGCAACGAAAAGGCCGGAAAATTCATAAATGACATAAGAGCTAACACCAGAGAACTGGTAGACTCAGTAAAATCAGGTGGGAAAAACTATAAACCTGTAGAGTTCAGCAAAAAACCATGCCCTCTCTGCGGCAGAATGATGATGCCTGTCCGTGATAAAAAAGGACGGGAAATCCATGTATGTCGCTCTCTTTCATGCGGATATGAGGAAGAACCAGAGAACACAGGAGCATATGGTTATAATAAACCATCAAAAAGAGAGAAGGCTGTAACAAGAAAACTGATAAAGCAATATTCAGACAACAGTTCTGATACCTTTACTCTTGCTGATATGATAAAAATTAAGAACGATAAAAAGAAATAGGCCTCTGCCTATTCAACAGTCAAAGCTTCCTGCTTAGAGCTCTCAAGATATTGCATCAGAGCTTTTGCGAGCTGATCCGGGCAGGAAGTATTTTTTCTGCCGCATTTTATCCCCTCAAGTTTTTCACAAACCTCTTTAATATCCATACCTTTAACAAGAGCTCCTATTCCAAGCAAATTACCAGGACATCCGCCTGTAAAACCAACTGATTCAACAATATCATTATCAATTTTTATATCAATCTTTTTAGAGCAAACCCCTTTGGGGTAATAACAAAGTTCATCCATAGTATCTTTTTATAAAGAAATTTAAAAAAAACTACAACCGTCTTGATGATGACATTTCGATTATCTAAAATTATATATAATGAACTTTTATGAGATATTTCTTGAGGCTCTTTCTAAACTCAGAGAGTTTTGAAAAGAGCTTCCATAATGTAACAGAAGAAAAAATTACAACTTGTTATACTGTATATAATTACTTAAAGTTG
>JAQQAK010000025.1 GCA_028527945.1 Spirochaetaceae bacterium | reverse complement strand
TTTTGACATCCTTTGGTTTTATAAATACAGACCATTTATAAAAGTTTCATCAAGGAGGATGTTATCAAAATCAAGACTTTTCTTCGTTGCATATTTAGCCTATTGTTTTTTTTATTTGCAGTGAGTGGAATTTTTTGTATTGAACTGGATATAGACTTAACCGCGGAAGAAGAACAATGGCTTGAGCAGCATAATACAATAAGAGTTTCTAATATTCATGACTGGATTCCGTTTTCTTTTAATGAGAACGGTAAGCCTTTAGGCTTTGGTGTTGACTATATGAATATTGTTGCTGAGGCATTAGGTATAAATATAGAATACATCTCCGGTCCCGGGTTTGGTGAATACATTGAAATGGCTAAAAACAGAGATATTGATGTTATTTTAGGTTTAGTCAGAGTTGAAGAACGGCTTGAATATCTTACTTTTAGTGAAACACTTGTGCGTAATGCCAATGTTATTATAAGTCGAGATGGCAATGAATACACCAAACTTGAAGAGTTATCTGGAAAGACTGTAGGTCTAACCAAGGGCACTTTTCGTGTAAAAATGTTAGAAACAAATTATCCGGATATCAAGATTAAGCAATATCCTTTATACAGAGACACTATTTTAGCTGTCAGTTCAGGAGAGGTTGATGCTGCTTTGGGAGGCCAGAGTGGTGCCAGCTATTTTATACGTGAATATTTTATTGAAGATGTCTCTATAACAGGAATAATTCCAGCGGCAAATCCTGAGCAGGAACAGCTTCGCCTGGGTATCAGAAATGATTGGCCTCTTCTTGCAAGCAGTATTATGAAGGCTATGGATGCTTTTCCTCGAGACGAATATAAAAGAATTCAGAGTCTATGGTTTGCTGTTGATGATGAGAAATTGGAAGTTCAAGAATCACAGTTTCAGGGAGACATTGACTTTATAAGAATTGTTGTAATAATTTTCATCGGTATTGTTCTTCTTAATGCTGTTGGTTTAACAATTTTTAAAAAACTTAATATAGATATAGGTAAATTAAAATGGAATGGTATTCGTATAACATCGCTGGCGGCTATAGCTGTATTTATATGTATGGTAATTATTATTGCCTCTATTTCTATTAAAAGAATTGAAGACGATTTTAATGATGAAATTAAATATACGCTGACTAATATTTTATCTTCAGCCGACCGCTCTTTGTCTACAATGATATCTTTTAACTTCGATATGCTTACTCAGTATACTCAGGGGCATAAATTTAAAATGCTTTTGGAGAGTTTGCTTAATGAAAAAGAACGCAATGAACAGACGCGTAAGGCTTTAGAAGATTATATTGCTGAAACATTTCCCTGGGGTGGAGAGTCTATTTATCTTGTAATAGACAAACATTATAAATTGGCAGCTTCCAATTCTGGTCAACAGACAGGTGCGCCTCCTGAATGTTTTCAGGATAAAAACGCGGAATTAGTCCGGGCAATGAATGGGCAGCTTCAGTTTCTAACCCCTGTCAGTTTTCCAGGAGCATATGGTTTACAGACTTATAGAGGTTTTTTTCTGGTTCCTGTAAGAGATGAACAACAGGATGTTATAGCTGTTTTGGCTGCGTCATATGATCCGTTAAAAACATTAAGCAGTATTACTGAAGATTTTCGTTTTGGAAAAACAGCAGAAACCTATGCCTTTAACAGGTCTGCTGTGATGATTACAGAAAGCCGTTTTCTTGATGACTTAAAAAGCGCAGGTATTGTTAATGTTCAGAAGAATAGTATTCTCAATGTTGAAATAAAAGAACCTGGTAATGATGAATTTACCACAATGGCCAAAAGCGCAGTAAGCGGAGACGATGGCTGGTCAACTGACGCTTACAGAAATTATCGTGGAGTTTTTGTAATAGGTGTCTGGCGTTGGAATGAAAAATATAGTTACGGTATAACTACTGAAGTCGGTGTAGAAGAAGCTCTGGAGCGATATAAGTTTATTAGACGAATTATTCTTCTGACATTGGCATTTACACTATTACTTGCAACCGGAACAACATTATTAAGTCTTATTGTCAGCGGGAAAGCAAATAACGCATTAAATATGTCTAATGAAGATTTGAAAAAAAGAGTTGAAGAGCGGACTGCTGAACTCGTGGAAGCTAATGAGCTTTTCAGGACTGCAAGTGAAGCTATTAATTTTCCTTTTTCTGTTATTAGTATTGAAACTGGAGAAATTGTCTTGTTCAACAAAGCTGCAAGAGATAGAGATCTTATAAGAAAATCTCCATCGTATAAGGCCACACATGATGAGGAAAAGCTAAACAACAATTTAGATGAATCATCACCTGCGTATAAAGTTATTAGTTCTAAAAAGCCGTCAATGTCTGAATATGATTGGATTGATAATACTGGTGAAAAACATTTTTATGAAATGTACGCCCATCCTATTTTTAACGAAAAGGGAGATATAAAGCTTGTAATAGAATATGAAATTGATATAACTGATCACAAAAAGGTTGAAGAACAAATTAAACAGGATACGAAACTACTTGAAGCTCTGATTGATGTTGCACCTGACAGTATTATTATTGTTGATGAAGGGGGATGTATTGTTCAAGTAAATCATCGTACAGAAACTCTTTTTGGTTATGGGCAATCAGAATTATCCAACCATCGTTTGGATGTCCTTCTTCCTCGAAAGTTTTCAGGCAAGCATGGGCTGCTAAATAAGAATAATGGGATTTCTGAAGAGGACCTGTATACTACCACGAACCTTGAAACAGTTGCTGTCAGAAAAAATGGAGAAAGTTTTCCGGTTGATGTTTCTTTCAGTGCTTTGAAAATATCAGGTGAAGTTTTAATTCAGTATATTATTCGTGATATAAGCAGAAGAAAGGCTGATGAGGCTGTTTTGCAAGAACATGTTGAAGAACTTGAACTGTTCAATCGTCTGACTATCGGACGGGAAGAGAAGATGATTGAACTAAAGGCTGAAGTTAATAAACTACTCGTAAAAATGGAGCTTCCCAAAAAATACGATATTTTAATTGAGGAGTGATAGTATGGTTAATATCTATCCTGAGGATTTAGAAAAGATTACCAAGGCTCTCTTCAAGATATTCAATAATGAAGATATCGAAACTTCTCTTACTTTTAGAACTTCTTCTTCAAGTGAGTTTCAGCATTTGGCTGACGCTATAAATATTCTTATTGAAGAACATCGTTCTATCAGAGAATATTTGATTGCTCTGGAGTTGGGCCAATATGATAAACCTGCTCCGGAAAGTGATTATTCATATTTTCAACTTATGCTCAATTTTAATAAAGGTGTTTTATATCTGAAGCATATTGGTGAGGATGGGCTTGATGATGTGGAACCTTACTCTGGAGTATTTTCTGAATATTTTAATGATATTGCTCAAAAATTGCGTGAAAAGATACAGAAACGAGAACAAAGCATGATAGACATGGAAAACCGTGTCTCTGAACTTGGAAAAGCAAGGCGAGCCATGCTTAATATCATGCAGGATCTTGATACAGCAAAGAAAGACGCCGTAATAGCGACAAAAGCAAAATCAGATTTTCTTGCTAATATGTCTCATGAAATAAGAACTCCAATGAACGCTGTTATAGGCCTGACTCATCTATTAATGAAGACTGAACTAACCACAAAGCAGATGGATTATTCGGTAAAGATTGATCAAGCCGCAAAGAATCTTCTGGGAATTATAAATGACATTCTTGATTTTTCAAAGATTGAGGCCGGAAAGCTGGATATTGAGAATGTTGAATTTAATCTCGATGATATTCTTG
Organism: Spirochaetaceae bacterium; assembly: GCA_028527945.1. Taxonomy (GTDB): domain Bacteria; phylum Spirochaetota; class Spirochaetia; order UBA9216; family UBA9216; genus Thalassospirochaeta. The sequence continues at coordinate 2,258 of JAQQAK010000025.1, read as the reverse complement.
ATAATATCAGCAGTATTGTCGGAATGAAGGCTCAGAAAAAGGGGCTTGAGTTTGTCATTTCCAAGCCAGCTGGTATGGATACCCAGCTTGTTGGAGACCCTCTTCGTATTGGTCAGATAATATTAAATCTTGCTAATAATGCTGTTAAATTTACTCAAAAAGGTGAAATTGTTATTGCTGTTCATTTATTGGAGCAAGTTGATAACTTAGTACATTTAAGGTTTGAAGTTCGTGATACTGGTATAGGATTGACTAAAGATCAGCAGGCACGTTTATTTCAACCTTTTAGCCAGGCTGATACCTCTACAACAAGAACATATGGAGGAACCGGTTTAGGTTTAAGCATAAGCCGTAGGCTCGTAGAGATGATGGGCGGAAAGATTGGAGTTAAAAGTGAATGGGAGAAAGGCTCTACCTTTTTCTTTACAGGAAAATTCCCTCTTTCCAGTAGAGAGCAAACAAAAAGGATTATTCCAGAATCTCTAGAAGTTCGTAATGTTCTGATTGTTGATGACAGTGATACCGCCAGAGGGGTTTTGGAAGCCTACCTAGAAGACTTTTCATTTAAAGTTGAAACCACAGACCGAGGTGAAAAAGCTCTTCAGATAATTGATTCATCAGATTTTTCTTTTGATTTAATTATGTTGGATTGGAAGATGCCAGGATTAAACGGAGTTGAGACCGCTCATAGAATAAGAGACATGAAGTTGGAGCCACAGCCTAAGATTATCATGGTAACGTCATATTCCTATGATAATATTGCGGAAGAAATTGAGGAGTCAGATATTGACGCTGTTTTATTAAAGCCAGTTAGCCAATCTATTCTTTTTGACACTATTCTTGAAACATTTGGTGCGCAAATAGCAAATTCTGCAATTGCTAAAGGTCTTACAGATGACATTCCTGAGAATTTTGATGAAATCCGAGGGGCTCGTATTCTTCTTGTTGAAGATAATGAAATAAATCAACAAGTAGCTGTTGAACTGCTTGAGCAGGAAGGGTTTATTGTTGAGGTAGCGGGGAATGGCGAAATTGGTGTAAACAAGGTTTTTGGAAGTCATTATGATGCGGTTCTTATGGATCTTCAAATGCCTGTTCTTGATGGCTTAAAAGCTACTGAAATTATTCGAAAAAAGATTAGTTCAGATGAGCTTCCAATTATTGCTATGACAGCTGATGCTATGGCTGGAGTAGAAGAAAGTGTATACAACGCTGGAATGAACGGATATGTAACTAAACCAATTGATCCATCTGAACTTTTTAAAGCGCTTGCCAGTAAAATAGATTCAGAAAAAATTGAAAACCATGAAGGTTTTTCACTGCTTAAAGATAAATCAGTGCCTAATTCAGAAGATGTTGACAAGAATATAGAGCTATTGAGTTCTATTAAGATTTTGGATGTAGAAGATGGGCTTAGCCGTGTAGGTGGTAATAAAGCTATGTATTTAAAACTCATAGCCTATTTTGCCAAGAATAATAAAGATTTTGGTTTTACTGTAATACAAGCTATGCAGAAAGATGATCGTGAAGAAGCTGAAAGATTTGCGCACACCCTCAAAGGTGTTGCCGGAAATATAGGCGCCACGTCTATTGCGTCTTTTGCCACAGATTTAGATCAGGAATTGAAAAAAGATGAGCCGTCGCAAGAACTTTGGAGACAGCTTCTTCAAAAAGTGGAAGATGAGCTCTTATCATTATTTGAAAAACTTGAGCCGATTTTAGCTTCTGCTGAAAATACAGAAGAGAAAGTCGTGAACAAGCTTACAAAGATGACATCTGTTGAATTAACTAAATGCATATTAAAACTTCAGAACGCTTTAGATGAATATGATTCTGACGCAAAGGCTGTTATTGAGGATCTTGAAGGAGAATTTGACAGAGAGGGACTTTATTCAGAGTATGATAGCATTAAAGATAATATTGAAGATTATGAATTTGATACTGCAGCAGAGATACTTGCAAAGATTAAGGAGAAACTACTTAAATGAGAGATAAATCTGTTCTTGTTGTAGATGACGCAAAAGAAAATTTAGATATTCTTGTACAGTTGTTGTCTCCTCATTACAAGGTTAAGCCTGCGACAAGCGGAAAAGTTGCTATAAAGATAGCTGAAAAGACTCATCCAGATCTTATTCTTCTTGATATTATGATGCCTGAAATGGATGGTTATCAGGTGTTAGAGTCTCTCAAAAATATAAAAGCTACAGCATCAATTCCTGTAGTGTTTGTTTCTTCTGCAGATCAGCACGATGAGCGGG
>JAQQAK010000024.1 GCA_028527945.1 Spirochaetaceae bacterium | reverse complement strand
ATTACAGAAGAAAACTGCCCTTCAGGTTGATTTATGGAAACCTGAATTTCAAGTAATTTAACCTTCTGATTCAATTCATCGATTTCCCTTATATCCTTAAAAACAGAAAACGCGCCCTTGAATTTGCCATCTATGTAAATTGGATATGAACTTACCACATAACGTTTATCTCCAACATAATGAATAGTCTTATCAATAAATGCATGATGTTTTTCAAGAACCTTTAAAAGAACTGCGTCTGGATAAAAATTTGAAATATGACTGCCAAGCATATCTCCAGCTTTCTTATTAGCATAATCAGCCGAAATCTGATTAACATAAACCAGAATACCTTGCTCATTTACAACATTAACTCCATCATTGCTTCGATCGAGAATTCCTTCAAAAAGCTTATGATTATACAGATCTTCATATTTAAACACACGCTATTCCTCTAACATATTTTCTAACATATCACACATTTTTATAACATTTATAACAATTTAGAGTAAATATTGAACCCCAAAAGCTTTTAAAAGAACGTAATAATTATAAAACAATGTTTAATACAAAAGTCAAAAAAACTAGTATAAAGAGGCTTTTTCAAAACTTAGAGACTTTAGTCTCAGAGTTTATGAAAGAGCTATCTTAATGTAAATGAAGAAAATTTAACAACTTGTTATGCTATATATAATTATCTAATGTTGTTAATTTTTTTCAAAGCCTCTTTAAAACCCAACCTGGATTTTGAAAGAGGCTCTAACTCATTATTTTATAAATAATTACTTTAAGAATAATATAATACCTAAAACTATATATCTAAAGCTTGGCATAGTTTTTGATAAATAACACAAAACAATCTTACAGGAGAGAAAAATGCCAAAAACAACAGAGATCAGATGGCACGGCCGTGGAGGCCAGGGGGCAAAAACAGCCTCACTGCTATTGGCAGATGTTGCTTTTAATACCGGGAAATATGTTCAAGGCTTTCCAGAATATGGACCGGAAAGAATGGGAGCGCCAATCACAGCCTATAACCGGATTAGTGATAAAAAAATCAGGGTTCATTCAAATATTTATGATCCCAATTTCGTAGTAGTCGTAGATGAAACCTTGCTTGAATCAATTCCAGTAACAAAAGGATTAAAGCCGGATGGAACAGTCATTATTAATACCCCCAAAAGCCCGGAAGAAATAAGACCGCAGCTAAAAGGCTGGTCAGGAATCATCAAAACCATTGATGCCAGAAAAATCTCAGAAGAAGCTTTAGGACGTAATTTTCCAAACACACCAATGTTAGCAGCAGTTGTAAAAGTTAGCGGAATCATGGATGACAAAGAATTCATTTCACAAATGAAGCATTCATTCGAGCATAAATTTGCTTCAAAGCCGGAAGTTATCTCAGGAAACATGAACGCGCTTGAAAGGTCACTGAAGGAGGTTCGATAATGAGTGAAAAAACATCAATCAATGAAACAATCGCCTGGCAAGATATTACACCAGGTGGAAATATATACAGCAGCGGAAATTCAATCAATTTTCATACTGGAGACTGGCGGACAAACCGTCCAATTCTTGCTCTTGAAAAATGCAGCCACTGCCTTTTATGTGTTCCAGTCTGCCCTGACTCATCCATCCCTATAAAAGATGGAAAAAGACAGGACTTTGATTATGACCACTGTAAAGGTTGCGGTATATGCGCAAAAGCCTGTCCGCTCAATTGTATAAGCATGATTCCTGAGGGAAGCAAGGAGGTAGAATAAATGTCAATAAGAGAAAGATTATCTGGAAATGAGGCAATAGCTACTGCCATGAAGCAAATTAATCCTGATGTTGTTGCGGCATTCCCAATAACCCCCTCAACCGAAATTCCCCAATATTTTTCAAAATATATTGCTGACGGGCTTGTAGATACAGAGTTTGTCCCGGTAGAAAGTGAACACAGCGCTATGTCAGCCTGTGTAGGCTCAGAATCTGCCGGAGCAAGAACAATGACAGCAACATCATCATGCGGTCTTGCGTTGATGCATGAAATCCTTTATATCGCGGCCTCAAACAGGCTGCCAATAACTCTCGCAGTTGTAAACAGAGCCTTATCAGGTCCAATCAACATCAACGCAGATCACTCAGATTCAATGGGTTCAAGAGATGCCGGCTGGATTCAAATATATTCAGAAAGCAATCAGGAAGCTTATGATAACTTCATTCAGGCAGTAAGAATTGCTGAACACAAAGATGTAAGGCTTCCAATAATGGTTTGCCAGGACGGTTTTATTACAAGTCATGCCGTCGAAAATATTGAATTGATCGAAGATGATAAGGTAAAAGAGTTTGTAGGAGAATACAATCCGAAAAACTATCTTCTAAATAACAAACAGCCAATGTCAATTGGCCCATACGACACACCAGCCTACTACATGGAACACAAACGTCTGCAAGCTGAAGGTATGAAAAACGCGAAAGATGTTCTTCTCAAGGTTGCAAAAGAATTCGAAAACATGACTGGAAGAAAATATGACCTTTTTGAGACATACAAGCTTGAAGATGCTGATACAGCTATAGTCGTTATTAATTCCACAGCAGGAACTGCTAAGGATGCAATAGACAGGCTTAGAAAAGAGGGTAAGAAGGCAGGACTTCTCAAGATTAGGCTTTTCAGACCATTCCCGGCAGAAGAAATAGCAGAAGCTTTAAAACATTTAAAAGCAATAGCAGTAATGGATCGATGTGACAGCTTCAGTAATCAGGGAGGGCCACTTGGAGCAGATATAAAATCAGCTTTATACGGAACAGAGAATGCTCCAAAACTAATAAACTATGTATATGGAATCGGAGGTAGAGACGTTAGGGTTGAAAATATTATTGAAGTCTACGATTCACTCTACGAGATAATTGAAACAGGAAAAACTGGTGAAACATACAGATATCTCTCAGTAAGAGAGAGGGAGGTTGAATAATGGCTTATAACCTGAAAAAAAAATTATCAAAACCGGAAAGACTTGTTGGCGGACATAGAATGTGCGCAGGTTGTGGAGCACCAGTAGCTGTCAGAGGAGTAACCAGAGCGCTTAAAGAAGATGACAAAGCTGTTATTGGATGCGCTACAGGCTGTCTTGAAGTATCAACCTTTATGTACCCATACACCGCATGGAAAGACTCCTTCATCCACAACGCCTTTGAAAACGCTGGAGCAACCATGAGCGGGGTTGAAGCAGCTTATAAAGCAATGAAGCGTAAAGGTAAAATTAATGAAGAATATAAATTCATAACCTTCGGCGGAGATGGAGGAACAGCTGATATAGGATTTCAATCACTTTCAGGAGCAATGGAAAGAAACCATGATATGGTTTATGTCTGTTACGATAATGGTGCTTATATGAATACCGGTATTCAGCGTTCTTCTGCTACACCTCAATTTGCAGACACAACAACAACACCATCAGGAACAGAGTCAGCAGGAAAACCTCAGCCAAGAAAGGATTTAGCAGCAATTATTGCAAATCATAACATACCATATGTAGCGCAGACAACATTTATCAAAAACTTCAGAGATCTCCATCAAAAAGCAGAGAAAGCAATATATAAAGATGGAGCAGCATTTATGAATGTTCTTGCGCCCTGCCCCAGAGGATGGAGGTATCCAGCCGAAGATCTTATGGAAATGTGTAACCTTGCAGTCGAAACCTGTTTCTGGCCACTTTTTGAGGTTGAAGAAGGAAAATGGACCCTGAACTATAAACCTAAAAAGAAACTTCCAATCGAAGAATTTTTAAAACCTCAAGGTAGATTTAAGCATCTTTTCAATGAAGAGAATAAACATTTGATAAAGATAATTCAGGAAGATATTGACAAGAGATGGGAAAATCTCCTCTATATGTGTGGAGAATAAAATATATAAACGCTTGTAAAACAAGTTGTAAAATTATATAAAACCCGCCAATTGTAATGGTGGGTTTTATTTTTAAGGATTCTTCATTTTGGCAAAGTCACTTTAAAAATTACTTCATTGCTTGAAGACTGCACTGTAACTTCTCCACCATGAAGATTAATTATTTCTCTTGTTATAGATAATCCCAAACCGCTACCCTGCTCAGCACGCGCGGAATCTCCTCTATAAAGTCTTGTAAAAATTAAATCTTTTTGCTCATCAGAAATGTTAGAACCTGTATTTGAAATTTCAACAATACTATTACTTTCTTCACAATAGAGTTTTATTCCAATTTTTTCATTTTCACCTGCATACTTAACGGCATTAGAAACAATATTACCCAAGCCACGAAGTAAAAGATCTTCATCACCGCTCAAACTTTCAACTTTAATATTCTCTGATAGTTCAATAGCCTTTTTATTAATTTCTATTTCATATGGAGAAATTAATTTTTTTATGAAAGAGTTAGAATCTATCAGGCTTTTCTTAATTGTTTTGTGAGCCTCTATTTCAACCAATTCCGTTGTAGATAATGCCAAATTTTCAAGGCGCTCAACTTCCACCATCATTCTATCCAGACGCTCTTTTGAAGGAGCAAGAACCCCGTCAGATATTGCTTCAAGCTGGGATTTTAAACCAGCAAGCGGAGTTCTTAGATCATGCGATAAGTCTTTAAGCCACTGCTGTTTATAATCTTCCTGACTTTTTAGTATTTTCGATGTTTCTGATATATCTGATGAAATAGAATCAAGCTCAGTAATATTTAATTTCCTTTTTTCTACGATGGTTAACGATCTAATAATGTGGAGATCTTTTCTTAAAAGTTCAATCGGCACAGACAGACGGTTTGCACTAAAACGCGCGGAGAAGTAACCAATGACAAGAGAAAGCAAAATAGAAAATAAACTTAAAAATATAATTGAAACAAGAAAAATACGGTTAGTTCTATTATCTGCAAACCCTATGTCACCAGCATGAAAATATCCAATGAGTTTTTCTTCCAAATACACAGGCCTCATTTCTTTAAATCGCATAGCCCTACCCTTGCCTCTATTACTAAAAATCAGGTTTTTATTTTCAGAAAAAACAAAAAAAGGATTTGTCCCCGGAAGAACAATACCAGAAGTTTTATCAGGGTGTTCAATTATACTGATGGCTATTTTTTCATATTCATTATACTTACTGCTCTTGTATCCAGAAAGAATTATATTAATGCCAATCAAATAAACTCCCAGCTGAATAAACACAAGTATAAAAAAACCTGTAATGATATGCCGGAACAGCCATGAATACAAATCTTTCACGTTTTTGTACCATTAAATCTATAGCCAAATCCCCTAACAGTTTCTATCCAGTTTTGCCCCTTAAGTTTATGCCTAATATTTTTTACGTGTGTATCAATTGTCCGTTCGGAGCCTTCTGCGATAGAATCGAGACAATATTCAAGCAGCTGTATTCTGTTAAAAACTTGAGAACTATGTTCCGCAAGAAAAACAACAATATTCCATTCCGCTGCGGTTAATTGAAGTGGTTCATTGTTTAAAGTTATCTTGTGATTTTGTTTTGAGACAAGAAGAACATCAGAGTCTAATACATATTTTGACTCTTTTTCATATTTTAGATTCTTTTTTTGACTTCTTTTTAAAACAGCCTTAACACGTAAAACCATCTCCCTATTGGAAAAAGGTTTCATAATATAATCATCTGCTCCAAGCTCGAAGCCTGTTATCCTATCCGACTCCTGCCCCCTTGCCGTTAAAAAAATCACAGGAATTTCAGAAGCCTTATCACCATAAGTGCCAGCCTTAAGCTGTTTCGCGAAAAAAAATCCATCGCCATCAGGCAACATTACATCAAGCAGAATAAGATCCGGCAAACTATCTCCAGAAGTAGAGTCAATTATCTTGGCGGCGGGTCTAATCTCACCAAACTCACAAACCTCAAAACCTTCGAGCTTGAGGTAGCCAGCTGCGGCATCACGTATATTTTCATTATCTTCGATAACATAAATATTCAAGAAAGCCTACCTTAACTCATCAAGATCAGCAGGAGTAAGTTTATCCTCAAGAACTCTTATCGCTGAAAGAGGAAGATGAGTATCTTCTTCGGGAATGTACGGAACTCCTTTATACCGTGAAACAAAAAGTCTGATACTGTCTGTTCCATAATGAATATCGGACTCTGATGAAGTCATAGACTCAAGCTCCTTTATTTTTAGGATCGAGGGATTTGAAGACTTTACTCCAAACGCCTCAGAAAGAACTTTAATATCAATCCCGAAAGCTTCTGAAACATTTCCCAGAGTGAAAGAGCCTCTTATATCCGCAGGATTGGCGTAGCCCAGATAAACACCTTCAGTAAACCTTGAAGGCCTCTTCTTTGATTCAGTATTCCATAAATTAAAAGCCATTGACAAGGCTACCCCGCCAATAAACATAATAGAAAGGATAACCGCCATCTGCGTTGAAGACACCCCTCTTTTTTTCTTTAGAATGCTCAGTGTAACAGTAGCGTCTTCAGGACAAATCTGCTCACTTGTGCATCTCATACAACTGATACATTGATGGTTTCTGATCGTTTCAGACTTGGAAACTTTTATATTCATAGGACATTCTTTGTCACAAAGCCCGCAACTGATGCATGTATCCTTTTCACGTCTTATAGGCATTATTCTGAATAAATTGAATAAGCCAAGAAAGGCTCCATAAGGACAGGCATATTTACAATAGGGTCGTTCGACCAAAAGAGATAATAAAAATGTTATTAACAGAATAATAAGTCCGCTTACAGCAACATGACCGGTCCAAAAGTTGAATAATGTGAAGTATGGATCAAATGAAGAAAACATTACCTTTCCTATAACAGCCGTCATGAACAAAACCCATACAAGTATAAAATATCGTAAATATCTCAAAACACGATCCAGTCTTTCAGGTATTATTCTGTTATATCTTTTCCCCAATAATTTACGCCCAAGCTTCCCAATTAGTTCTTGCAATGTTCCAAACGGACATATCCACCCACAAAATGCAGGGCCGAAAAAGACAGCCATAACAGAAACAATTATCATCAAAATAAAAGAGGACTCATGTGTCATTCTGACAAAGCTGCCTTCTGTAATAAACTGATAAATAGATACAACTCCGCCAAATGGACAGACAGCATGTAATGAAGAACTTCCTACCAAAGGAATTGTCTTCCCATATTTCTCAAGACCATGATTAACAGCTATCAATGCTATTACTACAAAGAATACAATTTGAACTATTTTTCGAATAATTCCCGCCCTTTTATTTTTCATAAAAAAAGCCTCCATCCCGTATTGGTATTTTATTATGGAAAAGATAAATCCTCTATGCAAAAAAAACATGAACCAATTGTGAAGATTATTTGAAGATTAAAGAGCCTCTAAAAACAATATATTCAACTAATCTTGATAATCACTTCAATACAGCTTCACAATTTCTTCACAACACCAATTTACCTTTAATTCAGAAACTTTACGGAGGCCAAATATGAAAAAGATAATAATTATTTTAGCTATTTTGCTTGCAACTGTATCTACAGTTTACGCGAGGGGCACACAAGAAGAACGCGGTTACGGAGAAGGTAACGGAAGAGGAAACGGGCAAAGACTTCATGACGGCTCAGGAAGAGGAAATGGGCAAGGGAAAAACCGCGGAGGGGCATTCTACGATGAAAACTTTGTAAAAGATTTTGAAATCGTTTATGGAATAAAACCAGGATCAGGAACACTTTCTGAGAAAGAAAAAGAAAACCTCATTTTCATGGCTGAAGAAGAAAAACTAGCAAGAGATGTTTATCTAGGCTTGTATGATAAATGGAATTTACCTGTTTTTAAAAATATCGCTAACAGTGAACAGATGCATATGGATGCGGTTACCTTCTTACTTGATGCGTAGGAGATT
>JAQQAK010000023.1 GCA_028527945.1 Spirochaetaceae bacterium | reverse complement strand
CTTACAGAGCATCTGCTATTTTACATGATTGGAACTATGGGTGTTATCGGCAATTGGGAAAAATGATTTAAGCTGCTTTTTTTTATTACAAAAAAGAGCAGGTGAACTTTATACGCCTAAAGCAAAGGAGAGCAAACTATGATTGAAGTTGAGAATCTGGATTTTACCTACAAAAAGGGCAAAAAAAATGCTGTAGATAAAATTGATTTTTGTATTGATAAGGGGGAAATCTTTGGATTTCTTGGGCCTAGCGGTGCTGGAAAGACAACAACTCAAAGGATTCTGATAGGTCTTCTAAAGGGATACCACGGAAGTGTCAGAATTATGGGGAAGGAACGCTCATCCTGGAACAGGGATTTTTATGACAATGTTGGGGTTGCGTTTGATTTTCCTAATTTATATCAAAAGCTGACGGCTTTGGAGAATCTAAAGCTTATTCAGTCATATTATTCTGGAGAATCGCAGAATATTGAAGAACTTCTTGACCGAGTGGGGCTTTTGGCAGACAAGGATAAAAAGACTGAAAGTTATTCCAAAGGAATGAAAATGAGGCTCAATTTTGTACGTGCCATCATGCATGATCCTGAGATATTATTTTTTGATGAACCTACATCAGGGCTTGATCCTGTAAATGCAAAAATAATAAAAGATATAATAGTTGAATTAAAAAATCGTGGTAAAACCATATTTCTTACAACACATAATATGACTGTTGCGGATCAGCTATGCGACAGGGTTGGTTTTATTGTTGACGGAAGGCTTGAAGTCGTAGATCGCCCAAGAGAACTGAAGGTTCAGTATGGAGAACCAACTGTAAAGCTTGAATACTATGAAGCTGATTCTTCAAGGACTATGGAGTTTAGGCTTGAGGATATTAGCCAGAATGAAGATTTCTTTAATACAGTTAAAACTAAAATAATAAAGACTATACATAGTCAAGAAGCAACTCTTGAGGATATCTTTATCAAGCTGACAGGGAGGGAGTTGTTATGAGAATGATTGCTGCCCTTAACGCGGATATTAGATTTCAGTTTAAACAGGGATTCTATCTGGTATATGTACTTATAACCATCGTCTATATGGTAATTATTAATTGTCTACCTGAAAATCTGTCCGGTATTATTATCCCTGTAATTGTTTTTGCTGATCCTGCAACGATAGGATTCTTTTTTATTGGTGGAATGGTAATGCTTGAAAAGGAGCAAGGCATACTCCAGTATTTATCCGTAACACCTCTCCGCTCAAAAGAATACCTCTTGTCAAAGATTCTTTCTCTGGGGCTTATCGGTTCTGCAGCCGCGGTTGTAATAACGCTGCTAACCAGTGATAGCATTGTACATTGGGGCGCTCTTGTAATTGGAGTGTTGCTATCCTCAATATTTTTTACGCTTTATGGTTTTCTGGCAACGGTAAAATGTAAAACAATAAATGAGTATTTTATCAGGATGATTCCATACCTTCTGTTTATTATTCTTCCATGTTTTAGCCTGATAAGCTTTAAAAACAGTATGATTTTCAATATTTTTCCAGGAGTTGATGGGCTAAAGCTGATATTTGAAGCCTTTAATCCAAAATTAAGTAATAATTCAATATTCTATATATTCTATCTTGCTGTCGCAGATGTACTTATGTTCTTGTTTGTTGACAGGATTTTTAACAATAAAATTTTGGAGGTAGAGTAAAATGAACACTAATGCTACGTATCTTAATCCGGCTCATCTTCACGCTGATTATAAACAGATAGTCAGAGAACCCATAATGGTGCTATTTATGTTTATACCACTTTTTATATTTATTATATTCAAGCTTATTGTTCATCTTTTGCAGATCTTTCCTGTTCCATTTGAAATAGATGATTATCATGACTATATTTTTTTATTTGCTATATTAATAACACCGCAAATGCTTGGAACCGTAACTGGATTTTTGATGATTGATGAAAGAGACGCAAGAATTCTTGAGTTAATGTCGGTTACACCACTTGGCTACTCTGGATATGTTATAAACAGATTATTAATTCCACTTCTATTCGGTATAATATATACCATAGCCGGTTACTATATCTTAAACCTCTACGAGGTAGGTCTTGGAATATTGCTTTTTGCAGGCCTACTTATAGGTATAGAAGGAATTATGGCAAGCCTTATTCTGTTTACTCTGGCTGAGGATAAGGTAAAGGGGCTTACAATCTCAAAAGCAATGGGAGTTTTTCCTTTAATAGCCCTTGCTGATCTCTTGAAAATTAACTGGCTCAGTTTTTTAGCACATTTTTTTCCATACTATTGGGTTAAAGAGCTTCTGTTCGTTCCATGTCTGAAGACCTTTCTACTAGCAGCAATAGTTCATTTGTTGTGGATGACTGGACTCTATAAATTAAGTCGAAGGTAAAATCTTGGAAGGAGAAGTTATATGAAAAAATAGACTTCTTCTAAAAGGGGTGTGAGAAAAACTTTGATTGAGTTTTAAAATGTTAAAAGGCTGGAAAATATTTTTCCGGCCTTTTTGTCTATGTTTATCTTGTAGTTTTTAATTATTCAATATAGTTGACAAAAGCAACTATATTGAATAATTTATTATATACTTGAGGTAAACATGGAAGACAAACAAAAAAAACAAATTAGCCAGGTAAGAGAATTCAATCGTTATTATACGAATATACTTGGACTTCTTAATCAGCACATACTTGATAGTGATCTTTCACTTTCTGAAGTACGTGTTCTTTACGAGATTGAAAAAATAAAAGATTGTACAGCGAAAAAGTTATCAAAGACATTATTACTTGATACAGGTTATTTAAGCCGAATGTTGAAAATGTTCCAAAAAAATAATTTAATTGAAAAATATAAGTCACCGGAAGATGGGCGGGCTCTATACTTGACATTATCTGCTTTAGGTCGAGACAGGCTTAATGAGTTAGACGCAAAATCAGATGAGCAAATATCTAGAATATTAAATCCTTGTTCAGAAAAACAAAGAGAAGAATTAGTTGTTTGTATGCGACAGATTGAAAAGATTCTGGAGACTTCATATGTCAATGATTAATTTTATAGTTCGTCCGTATAAAAAAGGTGAAGAAGATTTTATAGCAGAAGCTCATGAAAGAGTTTATCTTGAAGAATATAATTGGGGCCCGGAATTTGGCAATTACGCAAAACAAATCGCATATGATTTTGCAGCTGCGCCAAAAAATCCAAGAGAGGATATGTGGGTAGCTGAGGTTAATAATAATTTAGCTGGATGTATAATGTTGAATGAAACTAAAGATCCCAAAACAGCACAGCTTAGGTTATTTCTTGTCGAGAAGGAGTATCGCAAAAACAAAGTAGGTTCTGCGTTGACTAAAATATTTATGGATAAGGTCCGTGAATGTGGGTATGAAAAAATTATTTTATGGACAGCGAATATATTAACAATAGCCAGAAAGCATTATGGGAAAATGGGCTTCAGATATGTTGAAGGTATATCTAATAATTCTTGGAGCCTTTCTGGTCAAAAAATTATTGAAGAAAAGTGGGAAATGAAATTATAAAATATTCTAAAAGTTAACTTCATAATGTACTAAAACAAAAAAGTTATTTTAAAATTTATAAAACCGTCTCTTACTATCCGATAAAAAGGGTACATAATATTTTTGTTAAATTCTGATAAAAACTTAAATATCATGTAAACAATTAACCTCATACCTTAACGCGGCAAGGTATGGTGGTTCTGTACGGAATGAATCGTATGGTTTCTGAATTTTATATCCGTTCATACTATTCATTATTATTTTATATTTGGAAAATAACATAACTGTAAATATTTTTATGACATTTTCCTTATCAGCTAATTAAAAACCAGCAATCTTCAAAATTTGTTATAGAAAAAATTCATTTTTATATAAATTTTAGAATCATTTTAGAGGAGTAAGTATTATGAAAATTGAATTAAATAGTTTAGGGCTTAGGTTTTTAGCAATCTTATTTATACCATTGGTTATTATTTTTTTTAGTATAGCAGCTATAAGTATAAAAGAAATAAAACGTGAAGTTTATGAAACTCAGAAAATAGATCTACAAGAAGAAGCTGCCGATCTAAAAAATCTCGTTGATATAATATTATCCAAGCAATATCTTTCTATCGATTTTCTGTCTAAAACAGATGAAATAATTAAATCTGTTTTAGACGATGACGTTGCAAAAGCAATGAATTATCTTGATTCAGAGAAAGAAAAACTGCCTCTCGCGGACGCTCTTTATATACTTACTCCTGAAGGAATTATGTGGGGAGATACAGGAGGAGGAAAGGCTATTGGTATTGATCTTTCAAAGAGTGATATCTATAAAAAGTTAAAGAAAACACCTGAAAATGTCTATTTCAGCACTGTATATGAAAAATCTCCAATAAGCGGACATATAACATTATCAGCAGGCCGTGGTATTATTAATAATAATCAGGTAGTTGGATATTTTGTTTTCTGTCTGAATATAAATAAATTATCAGATACATATGTTAGTGAAGAAGTTTTTGGTTCAGAAGGTTATGCCTTTATGGCAGATGAAAATGGTATACTTCTTTCGCATCCTGATAAAGATGCTCTTTTGACAGATCAGTCTCATGATGGTGGAGCTGTTCAAATGATAATAACAGATAAAAAGGCTACAGATTTTGATGAATATACTTTTAAGGGAAAAAAGAAATATTTAAGTTATTCAAAATTAGAAAATATGCCATGGTTTGTTATAGCCTCAATATCTAAAGATGATCTTCTTTCTTCAGCTAAAATATTGACCAGAATATTTATATTAGTAAGCATTATTTCGTTAATAGCTCTATTTTTAATTATAAATTTTATGATTAGAAAAATTATTATAACAAGAATAAAAAAGCTGGAAAAAAATCTTGTTGT
>JAQQAK010000022.1 GCA_028527945.1 Spirochaetaceae bacterium | reverse complement strand
ATATGCTCGGTTTAAGGTTGTCAGGATTAGTTTCCCAATTTTCAAAAAATTGAATAAATTTTTGAACATTTCCAAATTTCCAGCGGGCAAGTTTTTCATTCTTGGAGTTATCTGTTATTAAATACCCCCAATAATCGACTTCATCAATTAAAAGCCTCAGAGATGCTGTCATACGCTTACCAGACATAATTTTTTCTCTATAGCCGTTTATAAGTTCTACGAATTCAGTTAGATGAGTTCGCATCTGATCTTTTATTGAAGAATCTTCATCCTGAATAAGGAGAGTTATTGCTGAAAAAATAGAACATCCCTGAGTCTCAGCAAGTTCTCTTATTTTTAAAAGACTTGTATTTCCTATACCGCGTCTTGGGGTATTTATAATTCTGAGAAGGTTAACATCATCATCAGGGTTAGAAATTACACGAAGGTAAGAAATTATATCCTTTATTTCTTTTCTCTGAAAAAAGCTCTGTCCGCCAGAAACCTTATATGGAATGTTTGCCGCAAGAAATGCTTCTTCAATTACTGCTGTAAGGCTGTTTGTTCTGACCAAAACACCTATATCATGATAGCTTACTTCTTCTTCATACCTGAAACGGTGAATAAGTTCTGCGATAAACTCTGCTTCATTAACTTCATTTTCCGGATAAAAAATTTCAATAGATTTTCCTTCAGATGTTCCTGTCCAGAGTTCTTTTTCTTTTCGGTTTGTATTGTTGGCAATAACCTTGTTAGCTGCCGCGAGTATATTTTTTGTTGAACGGTAGTTTTGTTCAAGTTTTATTTCAGCAAGTTCTGGAAAATCTGTTTCAAAATTTACAATATTCTGATAATTAGCACCTCTCCATGAATAAATAGATTGATCATCATCTCCAACAACACACACATTTCTGTTTGTTTCTGCAAGCATTTTTACCAGATTATACTGAGCCATGGATGTGTCCTGAAACTCATCTACCATTATGTATTTATAACGATTACGGTATGATTCCAGAACCTCAGGAGTACTGTTAAAAAGAAGTTGAGGCATTATGATTAAATCATCGAAGTCTACAGCATTATACGCGACCAGGTGGCTTTGGTAGCTTTCAAGAAGTGGCTTATACATATCATTTGTTCTGTCCCAGCGTGCTCTGCCTGTTTTTATTTCAGAAATAAGGTTGCTGACAAAGAATAAGTCAAGATTATCTCCGGCAAGGCCTACATCACGTGCTGATTCTTTTATTGCTGAGTTTTTATCAGACTGATCATATATTGTAAAGTTTTCTTTATATCCAGGAATGTTCTGTATAGATTCTCGAAGTATTTTTACACCAAAGGCGTGAAATGTTGAAACTGTAAGATTTCTTAACCTTTCACCTGTTAAATCAGAAACTCGTTCCTGCATTTCTCTGGCGGCTTTATTGGTAAATGTAAGAGCCAGAATAGATGATTGGGGAATTCCAAGATCAAGCATATGAGCTATTCTGAAGGTTATCATCCTGGTTTTTCCGCTTCCGGCGCCTGCTATAATCAAAACAGGACCTTCTATTATAGACGCAGCCTTACACTGCATATCATTAAGTTCTTTTACTAAATCTACTGGCATAAATTAACCGACCTGCTTTATAAAAATATTAGCAGCTCCAACTCCAAAAAATACTAGAAGAGAGACTATTAGTCCCGAAATTGTTACTCCGCCCAAAACTGCGAGACATGTTTTCTTTCTGTTTAGGCCTAATACCCAGGCGCCAAGAGTCCCTGTATAAGCTCCGGTTATTGGAAGAGGAATTGCGACAAAGAGCATTATTCCAAAATAACCATATTTGTCAACTTTTTCAGAAAGTTTATTTCTGGCACGCAAAATTAGTTTGTCAAAAAGTTTTTTATACCAGTTCCATTTATAAAAAAGCTTATTCAAAGATTCAAAGAAAATATACAAAAGCGGAGCAACTAAAGCATTAAGAATCACACAGAAAAAATATGCTGCTACCGGATTCATACCGTTTAATACAGCATAGGGAATTGCTCCTCTAAGCTCAGAAATCGGTAAAAGAGAGAATAGTACTGTAAAAAGGATTATTCTAATATTCATTTAAGCATTTTAGCAAAGTGCATTATGATAGTAAACAAGAATGAATGATTTGAGATATCTATTTTTACAAGGTTTTAATTACAGGAAAGGGTTATTGGAATAGTTTAGGTAAGTTATCTAAAACTGTTTGCCAATCTACGTTTAAATCTTTATATCCTGTTTTATTAATTTGTTCAGATCTTTCATATGCAGTTGAAATCCTGTTTTCAATTGGAGGGTGGACATCTGTATAATTCAGCCATTCGGGAGTTTTTTCTGAAGATATATTTGAAATCTTTTCTAATGCTTTACCATAGTAGAGCGGATCTATGTCAGATGCTGCCAACAATTCTACTGCAAACATATCAGCACGTTTTTCAGCCTTTCTTCCGTATTTCATATTTATAGCTCCACGAATAATCTCTTCTGATAATTCACCGGCACCACCTGACAAGAATATTGACAACCCAACTTCTCGAATAAGAGCGTTACGAGAATCATGATAAACGCAATGTCCCAATTCATGTGCAAGAATGCCTGATAATTCTTCCGCGTTATCAAGTTTCTTTATTAAACCTGAATATATGACAATCAAATTTCCAGGAAACGCTACCGCGTTGATAGTTGAAGAGTCGACAACAAGTATTGTGATGTTAGGTGTTTTAGAGTTTTCTTCAGAAAGAAGAATCAGTCCTTTTTTTAACCTTTCTTGTAGAACTTTTATTAAATCATTTATTACCGGATCATCAATTATTTCATTACTATTTCTAATAGATAATTCTACAGCTTTTGTAAAACTTTTATCAATTTTTTCAGACAGTTCATCTCTGTCAGACTTTCCATTTTCAATAAGTACAGCCACACCATAGCTGACTACAGCTATGGTTATAATTGTGGCTGATAATATTAAAATGTCACCTATCCATCCCCGGCGATTTTTCATTAAATTACACCGGAGGCAGATTTTTTCGTATTTTATTTTCAGTACTATTAGGAGCGTCAGGACCATACCAACGGTAAAATGCCCATCGGCCAAATACCGGAAAATAAAAGAAATTCCCCTTATTGGCTCTTGTAAGAGCAATAATTGAAGTAACAATATAAACTATGTTAACAATACAGACAAAAACAAGGTATGCCCAGAAATAGGTCGTGAAAGAGGCTTCTTTCACTAATGTTCGTATTAGCCAGAACAGAAGACCAGCGTTTACGACAGTAACCGGAATCTGGGAGACCATAGACTGGAGAGCGTGAAACGCGACAAATTTAGATTTCTTTTTATTTGTCGCGTAATAAATTCCTGCAGCTACAAGATTTAAAAATGGCAGAGGTAAGCCTGCTCCCCAGGCAGCGAACATCATCAAGTATGCTCCCATAGCGTCTTCACGTTCTCTGCGGGGTATTTCATCGGATTGTGGCAGAATTATAGATTCATAATCGCTCATAAAAATTCTGCTTTATTCTCTTCCGTTAAATGGTGGATATTCATCTGTATAATATTCCATGTAAAGAATAACGCGCATGTTCCATCTTAGGTATTTAACAATAAAATTAAACATTTTTTCAGGATATTTGCCTGTAAAAAGAATTGCCCACCAAGCTATAAAAAGTACAAAAGATGCTGCAATTCCAACGAATGAGAGACAAAATCCATGAGGAATTAGAATATAGATGGGGCCAAATAGAAGCCTAACAATAACCAGACCACGGTTTACTTTTTCAGGGTTTTCAAATTCAAGTGTTATGTCAGAATTACTTCCTCCGGGACCTATTGCCGGATATCCGTCTCGCAGGTTGAAAATAGATGAATTTAGTCTGAGCTGCCAATGCATCATCTTTTTCTGAAATTCATAAGTACTATCAGGGATATGGCCTGTAAAGATAACAATCCAGAATTTGATAAAATTTAGGATTGCAAGCCAAATACACGCAAAGCACATAAGAAAGGTGTGAGGAATGACAATGTACAGCCAGCCCAGAAACGATCTTAAAAGTAATTCTCCGCGCGAATTACTTTCCTGGTAATTAATTGATAATTTCATTTTATTCTCCTTATATATGAATATAGCATTACATTGAATAGTACAGCAAGCTTCAAAAAAAAATGTGAAGGCTAATTTTTGATGAAAAATATGGTTTTATATAATTAATATTATAGAAAAATTAAGGCTTTATTACTGTATTAAAGTTTATAAATTTTGTAGAATTCATTCCGGTTTTTCTTAAATAAATAGAATTAAGCTGCTGTGAATTATTTTCTTATTTTATTGTATTGTTTTAGGCAATCAGAAAACTGTGATATTACACAAGCTTGACTATTTTAGTGGGAAATGATACTGTTTCTATTAATAAGAACAATAAAAGAGGTAAAATTATGAAGAAAAGAATT
>JAQQAK010000021.1 GCA_028527945.1 Spirochaetaceae bacterium | reverse complement strand
TCTATTCCTGGAATTGGTAAATTGTTCATTACGGCTATTGAAACCAATGACTACAATGTTGTTCTTAGTCTGGCTTTCATATTTAGTGCAATGTTTATTGGAATAATGCTTGTTGTAGACCTACTTTACGGAATTATTGATCCGCGTATTCGTTTAGCAGGAGGAGAAAGGTAATGGAAGCAGCAAGTCTATTCTGTTTTGCAAATCGAGATAAATATAAAATTGAAGAGGTCTTTGAGAGCCGACCAGGTTGGAAAGATACAATTATTGTTTTTACTCGAAATAAAGGCGCTGTTGTTAGTCTTTTTATTCTTTTGATAATGATTGTTCTGGCAGTTTTTGGCCCTTCGTTTAATAAATATACATACGATGCTATAGAGCTAGAAAGACAGAACCTTCCTCCAAGAATTCCTCTTTTAGAGAATGTAGGAATTTTTGATGGAACCCTTAGTGGTAAAAATATGTATGAGATTAAAGGGTTTGGAGACCAGTATTTCTGGTTTGGAACAGACAATCTTGGACGAGATCTTTTTACCAGGTTCTGCTGTGGAACTAGAATATCTCTGCTTATTGGTGCAATAAGCGCGCTATTAAATATTCTTGTTGGTGTTGTTTATGGACTTATTTCCGGTTACTACGGAGGAAAGCTTGATATTGTTATGCAGCGTGCCATAGAAGTATTAAATGGAATACCAAATCTTGTAATAGTTTCGCTTCTTGTTATTGTTTTAAAACCCGGAATGATCTCAATCATAATCGCTATGGCAATATCTCAATGGACAGGTACAGCAAGACTGGTCAGAGCCAACACTCTTAGGATAAAAGAAGCTGAACACATTATGGCTTCAAGAACCTTGGGCACAGGTACAATTAATATTTTGTTCAAAGAAATTTTTCCAAATCTTCTCAGTTCTGTAATCGTAATGGCGATGATGTCTGTTCCAGGTGCAATCTTCATGGAAGCCTTCCTTTCTTTTGTAGGACTTGGTATTCCTAACCCTGAAGCATCTCTTGGTTCTTTGATCAACGATGGCTACCAGTGCATGCTTTTATATCCATACCAATTAGCTATTCCGGCAATATTTTTTGCAATATTGATGCTTTCTTTGAACATTATAGGTGATGGGCTTCGTGATGCTTTGGACCCCAGCCAGAAACAGGCATGATAAAAATCATCATGACTGTTTAGAATTGTGAAGTTATTAGTAACGCCGCAGCATTGCCAATCATGGCTTGAGACAAATGTGTGTTTTTAACCGCAAGTTTTATATAGGAGATAAAAATGGAACAAGATAATGAGTTACAGGTTGAAGAACCAGTTCTGGAAATCAGGAATTTATCAATATCTTTCCAGACAACAAGGGGAGAGCTTAACGCCATTCGTGGGGTTAACTTTAAACTTTGTAAGGGTGAAACAATGGCTATTGTTGGAGAATCCGGCAGTGGAAAGTCGGTTACAGTAAAATCGATTATGGGTATCCGAAGCAGTAATCAGATAATAAACAGCGGAGAAATAATTTATAGACATAATGAAAATGGCTGCAAAGAAGAGATTGATCTCCTTAAACTTAGCAAAAAACAAATGATTAGCAGAATTAATGGAAAGAGAATCGCAATGGTTTTTCAGGATCCCATGACGGCTTTAAACCCATTGTTCACAATTGGTCAGCAGCTTACTGAAGGTATGAAACTTCATTTAAAACTTGGTAAGGCTGAAGCGTGGCGCAGAGGAATTGAACTTTTAGATGAGGTTGGAATTACAGATCCTGAGGGTTGTATGAAGCGTTATCCACATCAGCTTTCAGGAGGAATGCGGCAGAGGGTTGTAATTGCAATTGCGATTAGCTGTAATCCGGATATTCTTATTTGTGATGAACCAACTACAGCCTTGGACGTTACTATTCAGGCTAAAATTATAGAACTAATTGCACAATTGCAAAAGAAAATGAATATTTCAATAATCTATATAACTCATGATCTTGGAGTTGTCGCAAAAGTTGCTGATTATGTGGCTGTTATGTATGCCGGAAAAATTGTTGAACGTGGAACCGCTCATGAAATATATTTTCAGCCAAGGCATCCATATACATGGGGACTTCTTCTCTCCATGCCGGATCTTGAGACTTCTGATGACAGGCTTTATACAATACCTGGTTCTCCTCCAAATCTTCTGCATAAGGTTAAAGGTGACGCATTTTCTGTTAGAAATTCCTATGCCCTAAATATTGATTTTGAAGAAGATCCTCCTGTATTTAATATAAGCAATACCCATGAGGTTTCTTCCTGGCTTGAACATCCTGACGCGCCAAAGACAGAGATTCCAGATTTGCTACAAAAAAAGATTGATAAAATGCTTAAAAATTCTCAAAAGGAGGGATTTGAAGATGCTCTCTTACTCCAAGCCTGATTCTATTCTGGAGGTAAAAGATCTTAAACAGTATTTTTACCCAAACCGTAATAAAGTCGTCAAAGCTGTAAATGGTGTCAGTTTTCAAATTAAACGTGGATCAACCTTTGGTTTGGTTGGTGAATCTGGAAGCGGTAAATCTACTATTGGAAGGTCTTTGATTCGTCTTTATGATCCAACTGCCGGAAATGTTTTATTTAATGGAGTTGAGATTGGAGGCAAACTTAATTCTGAAAATAGACGTTTAATTACTCAGAAAATGCAGAT
>JAQQAK010000020.1 GCA_028527945.1 Spirochaetaceae bacterium | reverse complement strand
TGCTTGAATTTAATTTTGAGAGGAAGCTATTTATCAAATAATTCATTACTTAGAATTAAAAACTCCTTTTTTGAAATTCCTAGAGTTTTATAAAACTTTAAATCTTCTTTTAGCTGCTTTTCAGCAATATTCATTTTCTTATTTTCAAATCCTTCTCTATTAAAATCTGCAACAAAGCATCCTTTACCAGGTGTTGTATAGATTAACCCTTCCCGCTCCAACTCTTCCCATGCTTTTTTTACAGTTATAACGCTTACTCCCATTTCTTTTGCTGCTACACGAATAGGAGGAAGGTTATAACCAGGGCATAATTCACCATTAATTATCTGAGAACTTATCTGCTCATAGAGCTGTTTATAAATAGGCTTTTCAGACTGATTTATAATATTTATTCCATTCATAAATCTATAGATTCAAACCTTTTATTTGAGATTTTTACTGTCACAATATTGAGTAAAATAAACACAATTATTGAAATAATGAAAAATACAAATTGAAATAATTTTTGAGAAGATTCTTTTCCTTCAAACAAAATATGTATTAATGGAACAAAAATAGCAAAAAGTTCTACAACAGTAGCAAACAATACAGAAACGATAATTGCAAATATAAGCGGCTTACCATAGAAATAAGCACTTTTAAAATAACCAGGAAAAAAACATAGATTAAAAATTCCATACATCATTAAAGCAAAACCAAATAATGGAAAATCTATGTTCAAAAGGAAATTTTCAGTCTTGTACAGTTTCAAATTAATAAAACCAAAAACAACGCCAAATAACAAGTGAATTATCTCGATTAGAATAAACGAAAAGACTTTTGATTTAACAATATCACTTTTACATACCGGCATAATAGCTGTAAAGCCTATATCATTATGAGCGTTGCAAGTGTTGCATATATTAGGAACTGAAATAAAGAAGAAATACATAAAAGCTACAAGAAATACCCATTGAGGAATTAAAAACAATGCTCCGCATGATAAAGGAATAATAATAACAAAAAAGTAATTTATATTTAATTTGAATTCTTTGTACAGTAGATTAATCATTGCTTCCTCCCTGGTCTTTCTTTGAAAAATAAATCATGATGTCATCAAGGTTTGCGTTCTTTACATTAAGAGAACCATTAAATGGTTTAATTTTAGAGATTTTTTCGTTTTCAATCAAAGCAGAAAAACCCAAAGAATGAGTCTTATATGAAACTACATTACTTTTTATATCATCCAAGATTCCCGCACTACCGCTGATAATTCTATAATTTTCCAGAAAAATGTCCTTTTCTGTTGATTCAATAATTCTTCCATTACTTATAAATGTAATATAATCAGCACATTTTTCGAGATCATTTGTTATATGTGTAGAAAATAAAATGCTTTTTTTTCCGTCTTCTATTAATTCTTGAAATATCTCTAAAAGGTCATCTCTTGCAACAGGATCCAATCCAGATGTAGGCTCATCAAGTAGTATTAATTTTGCCTTATGAGATAGAGCCAAAGCCAGTGAAAACTTTACTTTCATTCCTTGCGATAGTTCCTGAATCTTCTTTTCTGGATCCAGTTTAAAACGCTTTAAAAGTTTTTCATAATAACTTTGATCCCAGTTCATATAAAATCGGCTTACAACCTCAGCAATAAGACCAATTTTTTTCTTTCTGTAATAATTATTTTCACCAACCATAAAGGCAACATCTTGCTTTAGAGCAATTTCATTTGCTTTAAAATCTTTTCCAAGAATCTCAACTGTTCCATTCTCTGTATGAATCAGATTCAAAATACCTTTTAATGTAGTTGTCTTACCGGCTCCGTTACTTCCAATAAATCCCATTATATAACCTTCAGGAAGAGTAAACGAAACATTATCAAGCTGAAAATCTTTATAGCTTTTACAAAGATTTTCTACTTTAAGAATATTCATGAAAGCCTCCATTGTACATACCGTACATACACAATATAACTCTATAAAAAGATTTATTCAACAAATGGTATCGTCAAAATTTATACATTAATGCATAAATTTTACTTTATTTACAAATAACAGCTTTTTGCCCATCTTTATCTACATTTACAAGAGTAACCAGGGTTGAGAACACTTCTTTTTCATCTTTGGCCCCTTCTTCATCAGCAAAGACTCTAACAAGATATGTAACCGAAGTGTTTCCTTTTTTTTCTATATCAGTACAAAAATGTAATATAGAACCTGGCAAAACCATATTCTTAAACTCTACTTTATCCATCCCAATTGTAACCCAACGACAGCCTGAGAAATCTCTACAAGCAGATAGCCAAGCATATTCGTCTACCCACTTCAGCATCTCTCCACCAAAAAGTACCCCATGATGGTTAAGATGTTCCGGCCTCACTATTTTAAAACTTTCCATATAATTCCCCTTATCTTCAGCTATTACACAAGATCCAACACTTAAGTGTCTATTGTGCCTATTTATTTATCTTTAATATAAATGCAATTCTTTCAAATACTCTTTGAGTTTTGAAAAAATAGCAAATTCTTTCAGGAGATATTTTAATTTAATATGGCTAAAAATTCATCTATGAGAGAGCAAATATTTTGGGATAGGCTATCTGGTAAATTAAATACTAAAAGAGAATCACATGAAATTACAGTAAATAAGATTAATAGTTTCTTAAACAAAGACGATGAAATTCTGGACTTTGGCTGCGCGGCTGGATTAATAACAAACGATATCGCAAAAAACGTGAAATGGGCAGATGGAATTGATATTTCTCCAAAGTTGGTAGAAGCTGCAAACAAAAACGCAAACGAAGAAGGTATAGAAAACGCGACTTACTTTTCTCTTGATCTATTCAATGAAAATCTGAAAAAAGAATCTTATAATGTGATAATGGCTATAAATGTTATTCATTTCTTAAAAAATTCTGATGATTACATACAACGTTTTTATGATCTCTTAAAACCCGGCGGTATTTTTATATCTTTAACAGTAGCGATGAAAGAAGAATTCCATTTTACAAGAATTTCAATTCCTTTTCTTGGAGCCATTGGTGTTATACCCAAAATGCATTACTATAATAAAAACCAACTGAAAGAAATAACATCTTCTAATGGTTTTAAAATACTTGATATTGAAGAATTCAATTTTACTAAATATCCTCAATATTTTATTGCCGCACAAAAATAATCAACCACTCCGGAGCAGAGCTCCGAAGTATGGTTGGTTCTGCAAGGAATGGGTTTAGACGGTCAGGTTTTATACCCAACACAAAAAGACTCTTTCCAAATAGAAGATTCCGCATGTAGAATCCTGCTAAAGCAGGGCGGGGTATTAAACCTTCCCGGCGAATAAATGCTCATTTTTAAAATTATATAGATTTAAAAATCTGATTATTTTCTATTTTTAATCCAGTATTTTATAGTATTTCTACGCCATATTTTGACGATTTTGTCAAAGTTTTTCCAGTATTCTTCTTTAAAACCTGAAACAGATTTCTCAAAAAGTTGATTCCGTATCTTTAAAGTATACTGATTTTCTCCAAGAGTAAGTTCTCCAAAACTTATAGCATTTTCTGGACAATGATTCATACATCTAAGGCAATGAAGACAATTAAATTGGTCTTTAATCTTTATGTGAGAGCTTTCTTTTACAAGATTATTATCTGGACATTTTTTGGAACACAAACCGCACACTATACATTTTGATGAATTTATTTCAAGTTTTGGATATTTTGTTTTTTCAATATCCTTGATTATCTTTAATTTTAGAGATTCTACGAATTTCTTTTTATGTTTAATACTAATTTTATCTGTTTTAGATGTAGCCATTTTAAATGAATTAATTATTTTGCTTACAAACTCATCCAGTTTTGTGTTTATATTATCTTCAAAAAACATTACTGATTCATATTCAAAATCATCAAATATTTTTCTGGCAGAGATTCCACAGGATGGAGATTTGAAACTTTCTTCAGCAATTTGTGTAAACTTATTTTTATCAAGTTTACGAGAAAAATAATAAAATGTATTTGCAGCAAAACGTGTATATGAAGAAAAAATAAAGTATTTATTGTTATCAGCAAGCTTGTTTATAGTAGGAAAAATCTTGTTAAAATTATCAGGATATAAAAACTTGTAAACAGGATAACCAAACCCAATTATTTTATCCTTAAAAGAAGCATTATTTAATTTATCTACCTCTTCAATAGAA
>JAQQAK010000019.1 GCA_028527945.1 Spirochaetaceae bacterium | reverse complement strand
AGACTTTTGAGCGTATTTCAGATTTACGTGAAGCTATGTCTGAGCAGAGAAAAGACTTTGATAATCTTGGTGCAGATATATTACGTCGCAGCCGTGATATTCAGGCCGAACTGGATCAACAGCTACGTGGATTTGAGGAGAAGTCTT
The DNA here is from genome assembly GCA_028527945.1 of Spirochaetaceae bacterium. GTDB lineage: Bacteria > Spirochaetota > Spirochaetia > UBA9216 > UBA9216 > Thalassospirochaeta. Next base: position 10,164 of record JAQQAK010000019.1, on the reverse strand, counting down.
CAGAGATAACTGACGGTTTTAATCTTGCTACAAAAAGAGCATATGATAAGATTGAAGAGAGAACCAGAGAGCTTTCATTTAATGTTTCAGAGATCGAAACACAGCAGAAAAACTTTCTTGAACAGACAAAAATATTTGAGCGTGCTGATTCTATGAAAGATGCTCTTGAAAATAATGTCGCAGATCTTCAAGGTGAGATTGTTAGAGTAGGAAAGCAGGCCTCCCAAATCTATGAGGCAGAAAAGAAATTTTTGTCAATCAAAAAGCTTGGAGAGGATGTTTCTGCTAAACTTGCCGAATTTCAGGTTGAACGACGACGGATTGATGAGCTAGAATCTGATTTTCAGCGGCTTATGACAATATCTCAGTCTGTAGATATGAAGTTGAATCAGGTTGTTGCGGCAGATGACAGCCTTCAGATTGTTCAGGCCAAGCTGAAAGAGCTTGATGGGCTTCAGAAAGAGATTGAAGGCCGTTATGAAAGATTGCAAAAGAAGGAAGTTATTGTTGATTCAACTATAGATGGTGTTGATAGAAGCTTTCAGCAGCTCAATGATCTTGACCATATGATTAGTGTTGTTTCAGAGCGTAGCGAACCTCTTTCCACAAGGATTGATGAACTTGTTAGACGGGTAGATTTTCTATCAAAGAATAAAAAACAGATTGATACTACAGTTTCTTATGTAGAGAATATAGATACCACATTGGAAGATCTTGAAGAGCGTATAGATAAAATGCAGAAGGCAAGAGAATGGCTTGCTGGAACAGAAACACGACTTGAAGAGGTAAATAAGCAGGCTCAGGAACAGGTTAAACTTCTTGGTACTTTGGTGAAAGGTTCTGAATCTAAATCAAGAGGAACCGGTGCTCCTTCTCTAGAAGTTAGAGATGTTGTAATTAAGCTTGCTCATCAGGGGTGGACTGTAGAGCAGATTGCTAAATCAACTAAGTTGGCAAGGGGAGAAGTTGAGCTTATACTTGAGCTTCAGCCTAAAAAGTAGTTGACGCTTAATGTCTGCCTTATTATTTTATACACAAGGATTTGATTTAATCATCTTACTCTCAAACTGAACTTAGAGGAAATTATGGCAGAAGAAACAGACGCAAAGGAAGAGCTTAAAGAAGAAGAGACTTCCGGAGAAAACTCTGTGAGCGAAAGTACTGAAACAGAAAAAAAAGAGAAAACTGGAAAAAAAGAGTCCAGGACAAAGAAAGATACAAAAGAGGATAAGGAAGTAAAGAAACTTAAAAAAGAAATTGAAAAATATGCTTCCAAGCTTGAAGAGGCAGAAAAAGAGGTTGCAGAACTAAAAGATCAATACCTCAGGAAGCAGGCTGACTTTGAAAATTTCAGAAAAAGAATGTTCCGCGAAAAGGAAGATTCTATAAAGTTTGCTAATACATCCTTGCTAAATGATTTAATCGGCACTATTGACGATTTTGAAAGAGCTTTACAGTCTTCAGAAGATTCTAAAGATTTTGATGCTTTTCATTCCGGTGTCGAAATGATTGAGAAACAATTGCTTTCTATGCTTGATTCTAATTGGGGATTAAAGCGTTTTGAAAGCGCCGGAGAACCTTTTGATCCATCAAAACATGAAGCTTTGATGATGGAAGATTCTGCCGAATACGATGTACAGACTGTTATTGAGGATTATGTCAAAGGATATATCCTTCATGATAGAGTAATCAGGCCCGCTAAGGTAAAAGTAGGAAATCCTGCGCCTGTAAAAGAAGAAGAGACGACAACCTAAAAAGGAGAAATAATATGGGAAGAATTATCGGTATTGACCTTGGAACAACAAATTCCTGTGTAGCAGTAATGGAAGGGGGCGAACCTGTTGTTATACAGAATGCTGAAGGTCAGAGAACCACGCCGTCAATTGTAGCCTTTACAGATAAAGAAGAAAGGCTTGTTGGTCAGCCTGCCAAGAACCAGATGGTAACCAACCCTGAAAATACAATCTTTTCAATTAAAAGATTTATGGGACACAAGTACGCAGAAGTTCCTGAAGAAGTTAAAATGGTTCCATACTCAGTTGTGCAGGGTTCCGGAGGCGAATTAAGAGTTGATTGTCGTGGTAAACAGTATTCACCACCAGAGATATCAGCAGCAACTCTTCAGAAAATGAAAAAAACAGCTGAAGATTACCTTGGTGAAAGTGTAACAGAAGCAGTTATTACTGTACCTGCTTACTTTAATGACGCACAGAGACAGTCTACAAAAGATGCTGGGAAAATAGCTGGTTTGGACGTAAAAAGAATTGTTAATGAACCTACAGCTGCCGCTCTTGCTTATGGAAACGGTAAAGAAAGCAAAGAAGAGAAGATTGCAGTTTACGACCTTGGTGGCGGTACATTTGATATTTCAGTTCTTGAACTTGGCGACGGTGTTTTTGAAGTAAAGTCAACTAATGGTGATACTCACCTTGGTGGTGATAACTTTGATCAGAAGATAATTGATTGGCTTATCAGCAGTTTTAAGACAGATCAGGGTATTGATTTATCTCAGGATAAAATGGCTCTTCAGAGACTTAAAGAAGCTGCTGAGAAGGCTAAGATTGAACTTTCAGCAAGAACTAGTTCTGATATTAACCTTCCGTTTATCACAGCGGATGCTACAGGTCCTAAGCACCTTCAGTACAATTTGACAAAAGCTCAGTTTGATCAAATGACATCAGACCTTGTACAGAGAACAAAACTTCCATGTGTTAACGCGCTTAAAGATGCTGGTTTATCAGCTTCTGATATTGATGAGGTTATCTTGGTTGGTGGTTCAACAAGAATTCCTGCTGTGCAGGCTATTGTTAAAGAAATCTTTGGAAAAGATCCTAACCGTGGAGTTAATCCTGATGAGGTTGTTGCAATGGGTGCAGCTATTCAGGGTGGTATTCTTGGTGGAGATGTTAAAGATGTTCTTCTTCTTGATGTAACACCACTTTCACTTGGTATTGAAACTCTTGGTGGAGTAACAACCAAGCTTATTGAAAGAAATACAACTATTCCAACAAGAAAAAGTCAGGTATTTTCTACAGCAGCAGACAATCAGACGGCTGTATCAATTCATGTTCTTCAAGGTGAGCGTGAAATGGCAGCACAGAACAGAACTCTTGGAAATTTTGATCTTGTTGGTATTCCACCAGCGCCAAGAGGAGTTCCTCAGGTAGAAGTTACTTTTGATATTGACGCAAATGGTATTGTGCATGTTTCAGCAAAAGATCTCGGTACCGGAAAAGAACAGAAGATTAGAATCGAATCATCTTCAGGTCTTTCAGAGGCAGAGATTGATAAGATGGTTAAAGAAGCCGAGATGAATGCTGAAGCTGATAAGAAAGCCCGTGAGCAGGCTGAAGTTAAGAATGAAGCTGAAACACTTGTTTATGCTACAGAGAAATCTGTCAAAGACTATGGTGATAAAGTTTCTGATGATGAGAAAGCAAAAATTAGTGCTGCTGTCGAAGAACTTAAAGCTGCTCTTGCGGCAAACGATGTTGAGCAGATGAAAGCTAAGATAGAGAACGTAAAAGAAGCTTCTCATAAGCTTGCTGAAGAAATCTATAAAGAAGCAGGTGCTCAGGCTCAGGGTGGTGCTGCAGGTCCTCAGCCTGGAGCAGAAAGCGCTGGTGCTCAGCCTAATGAAAAAGAAGCTCCAAAGAGCGGAAGCGTTGATGATGTCGATTTTGAAGTTGTTGACGACGAGGATGATAAATAATAGCTGCTTGCTTTAAGCAGGTGTTAAAATGAGGCACAGAGCAGCATAATGTTGCTTTGTGCCTTTTATGGTAAAAAGGCACGTGAAAATGCTTGGAAAGGTGTGAAAGTTGGCAAAACGAGATTATTACGAAGTCCTTGGGGTAGATAAAACCTCAAGTAAGGATGAAATAAAAAAAGCATACAGAAAATTAGCAATAAAGTATCATCCTGATAAAAATGCTGGAAATGCTGAAGCAGAAGAGAAGTTTAAAGAAGCTACAGAGGCCTATGAAGTTCTGAGTGATGAAAGAAAGAAACAGGCTTATGATCAGTTTGGTTTTGCCGGTGTAGATGGAATGAATAGTCCTGGCGGCGGACATGACTATTCAAACGTATTTCATGATTTTGAAGATATTTTTGGTGATATGGGAGGAATCTTTGATTCTTTCTTTGGCGGTGGAGGCGGCCGTAAACGAGGTGGTTCCAGCAGTGGTAGCTCAAGAGGTGCTGACCTTCGTTATAATCTTGAAATATCTTTTAAAGATGCTGTATTTGGTACTTCCGCAGAAATTTCTTATACTCATGATGTATCATGTAAAACTTGCGGAGGAACAGGAGCTAAGGCAGGAACAAGCCGTAAAGTTTGTCCTACATGCCAGGGGACAGGTCAGGTTAGACGTAATTCAGGCTTCTTTTCAATAGCTTCAGCATGTCACACTTGTGGTGGTGAAGGCTATATTATTGAAAGCCCTTGTAAAGACTGTCATGGAACAGGCCTTAGTCGTAAGCAGCAGAAAATAAAGGTTAAAATACCAGCTGGTATTGAGAACGGTAAAAGAATAGCTATTCCAGGGCAGGGTGATGCTGGTCCTAATGGTGGAAAAAGAGGAGATCTTTATGTTTATATAAAGATTAAACCACATAAATATTTTGAACGAGATGGTTATAATGTTTACTGTGCGTTGCCGGTTTCTTTTACTCAGGCTGCTCTTGGCGCGGAAGTTTTTGTGGTAAACTTGGAAGATAAAAAGGTTAGGCTTAAAATTCCTTCAGGTACACAAAATGGCAAGATGGTGCGTTTAAAGAATGAGGGAATTCCTTATGTACAGGGGAATGGCCGAAAGGGTGATATGTATATTAAGATCATAGTAAAAACCCCAGGACATATGAACAGTAAGGCTAAAGAACTTTTAAAACAGTTTTCAGTCATTCAAGGTGAAGAAGACTCGCCAACTCCTATACCTCTATCTGATTTGTAATACTTAATTAGCAATTTTTATAATAAGTATCACAACAAGCTTGAAAAATACCGATAATCTTTTTATGAAAAGGTTGTTAATTTTTCAGGCTATTTTTTTTATTGTTATCGCACTTCCTTTGTATTCGCAGAGTAGAGAAGACGATACCAATTCAGATGGAAAAACTGATAGATGGGTAAGTTTATCGGGTGGTCATGTTACAGAGGTTTCTCTTGATAAGAATTTTGATGGTAATATAGATTATATTGTAAAGTATAATAAGAATGGTAATAAGACAGAGGAACATCAAGATTACAATTTAGACGGAAAGCTTGATGATTTCTATTTTTATTCGAATGGTAAAATGATTAGACGAGAAATAGATTCCAACTATGATGAAAAAGTGGATATTTGGGTTTATCTTGACGGCGTCTATATTAACAAATATGAAAAAGATACAGACTTTGATGGTGAAGTTGATGTTGTTAAAGATTATACCAAGGAGTAGGCTTGGACAGAATTATAACCGGATTACATGGTATTGAAGAAACAGTAAAAGCTGCTAGCGGTAAAGGTAGACTATATGTATCAAGAAAGAATAGCAGGATAGACAATATAATAGATATCGCTAAAAGAAAATCATTAGAAGTAGTGAATATTCCTCCCGGTGAAATGAATAAACGTTTTGGAGATTCAAACAGAGGTGTTGTATTGCAAATGTTTATTTCTGGTGGAGAGGCTTCTTCTGGAAATAAAAAAATAAGTTCCAAGGCGGCGGAGACAATAACATTTGAGGAAATAATTGATTCGCTGAAAAAAGAAAATGCTCTTGTTGTTATTCTTGATGGAGTTACAGACCCTCACAATTATGGCGCAATTTTACGTAGTGCTGAACAATTTGGGGCAGATGTTGTTGTTACTCGTTCTAGGCGTTCAGTTTCTGATAGTGATACTATTGCCAGAACTTCAGCTGGTGCTGTGAATTATGTTACATCTGTTATTGTAAACAATTTATCACGAGCAATTGATTATCTAAAGCAAGAAGGTTTTTGGGTGTATAGTGCTGAAATGGATGGACAGGTAATTTATAAAACAAATCTAACTGGAAAAATTGCTATTGTACTTGGAGATGAAGGGAAAGGTGTTTCTCGTCTTGTTTCTGAAAAATGTGATGGAGCTGTAAGTATTCCATCATCAGGGAAAGTTGATTCATTAAATGTATCTGTTGCCGCGGGTATTGCATTTTATGAAATACACCGACAGCAACAGAGTTGAGTAATTAACAATTAATAATTCGTTCAGCCAAATGAACTGAGTTTAAAACTCCCTGTTTGCCTATTCCCATTGTTGCACAGGGAATTCCTTTTGGAAGTTGAAGTATTGACAATAACGCGTCTACTCCTGACAGTTCTCCTGATACAAGTGGAATACCTATTACTGGCTTTTTTACCATTGCGGCAACAACGCCAGGGAGTGCTGCTGAAAGCCCTGCTGCTGTAATAATTACTCTGAAGTTTTCCTCTTCTTTTTTAAGAAAATCACTAAGCTCTGGCAGGTTTCTATGAGCAGAATAAACCACTAATTCATAGCTTAATCCTTTTTCTTCTGCAAGAGCTGTTCCTGCTTCTATATTTTTTCTGTCTGATTCGGATCCAATTATAAAAAGTAAATCTTTCATTATTTTCCCTTTCTAAAACTTTAAAGAACAGGGCGGTAGAACCCTGTTTTTATATTCTATATGGTTTTTTCATTGGCAAAGAATTTTTTACCAATATCTGTTCTGCACCACGCTCCTTCGAATTTAACCGTTTTTACAGCTTCATATGCTCTTGCGTTGGCCTTTAGGATGTTTGCTCCTATTCCTACGCATGTAAAACATCTGCCTCCGCCGGTAAGCACGTGTCCAGATTCATCTTCTGTTGTTGAAGCATGAAAAATTAAAGCATCTTTTTCCGGATAAACAGGTATTGGTTTTACTTGTTTTCCTGTTTCGTAACTTCCGGGATACCCTCCTGAAGCTACAACAACACCAAGGGCTGCGTTATTTGATATTCTTGGGTTATACTCATCAAGTGTTTGGTTGATTAATGCGTCTGTAATATTTCCCAGATCAGAATCAATAAGTGGTATCAAAACCTGAGCTTCAGGGTCTCCAAATCGAACATTGTATTCTAACAGCATAGGACCCTCTTCTGTCATCATTAGACCAAAGTAAAGAACTCCTGCATAATTAAGGTTTTCTTGGGACATCCCTTTGAATGTTGGAACTATTATCTTTTCTTCTATTTCAGAAATTATAGATGAGTTTACATAAGGAACTGGGCAAATAGCTCCCATTCCACCGGTATTAGGTCCGTTGTCACCTTCTTTTGCGCGTTTAAAATCTGCGCATACTGGCAGTAGTTTATAATTTTTGCCATCGGTTAAGGCAAAAATAGAGATTTCGTATCCTGTGAGGCATTGCTCTACAATGAGTTTTTCGCTCTTAAGGATATCATTGCCAAAATTTAGAAGCTCTTCTTTGTTATCAGAAACAAGAACTCCTTTTCCAGCCGCCAGACCATCCTGCTTGATTACGACAGAACCTTCTTTGTTTTTAATGTAAGTTTCAAAATCTGCTTTTTCGGTAAATTCTCTGGCATCAGCAGTTGGTATGCTGTGTCTTTTCATAAATTCTTTAGAAAAGATTTTGCTGCCTTCGAGCATTGCCGCAGCTTTATGTGGGCCTACCGCCGGAATGCCGGCTTTAGAAAGCTCATCAACAACACCTGCCATTAAGGGGGCTTCCGGTCCTACGAAAACATGAGTTATTTCATATTCTTTGCATGCTTCAATTACCTGGGCCGGATCTTCAGGGTTTACCTCTGGCAAATTAAGCCCAAGCTCTCCTGTTCCAGCATTTCCAGGCGCAATATAAAGGCCTGAAATTCGTCTGCTTTTAGAATATTTCCAAGTTATAGCGTGTTCTCTTGCTCCAGAACCAAGTATAAGAACTTTCAAAAGATCCTCCTGTGATGTTTATCTTTTTTAATGATAGGATTTAAATTGAACCAAGGATATCCAGCAATACTTGTGGATAAAATTGATGTTCAAGTGTATGAATCCTGTTTTCAACCTCTTCAAGACTGCTATCTGTATATCTTGAAAAGGACTTTTGCATGATAACTGGGCCAGTGTCAAGCCCGTAGTCTATTCTGTGGATTGTGATACCTAACTCCGTGTCACCAGATTCCCAGCTATCTTTTATACCATTAGTTCCGGGGTATTTTGGTAATAGGGAAGGATGGATATTGATTATTCTATCCTTAAAACAATCTACTAATTTGGGTGTTAGTAGTCTCATGAATCCTGCTAATGCTATAAGATCTGTCTCTTTTTCTGTAAGGATTTTTATCATCTCTTCTTCTGTTTCAGCTTTTGTTCGAGATTTATAACTTACATGAAAAGATGGGATTCTTAGCTTTTTTGCCCGTTCAAAAACGGCTGCATCTTTTTTGTCGCAGATTAAGCAGCAAACTTTATGTTCTGTTTTTAAAACAGCTTTTGTAATTGCTTCAAAATTTGTACCACTTCCTGACGCAAAAACTGCAAGATTTGCCATTTATTCTGCCGCCTTTAAAACGCCTGCCTCAAAAATGTCTATTCCGGACGATTTTGCTTCATTTAAGATAGTATCTACATTTTCGGGATGGGCAATAATTGCTATACCAATACCCATGTTGTAAACTTTACGCATTTCGGATTCTTCAATAGCACCTTTCTTCTGAATGATATCAAAAATCTCAGGAACAGACCAGTTGTAATTGAACTCAGGATGAACATTTTTGGGTAAAACTCTTATAATATTTCCTTCAAGTCCTCCGCCAGTGATGTGGGCTGCTGAAATAACTTTTTGGGTTCCTATAAGTTTCTTTAGTGCTTTAACGTAAATGATTGTTGGTTTAAGAAGCATGTTCATTAGTGCTGAATCGTCAGACGGTATTACTTTTCTTGCAAGAGATAAGCCGTTTGAATGGATTCCTGAAGAAGGAAGACCTAATATGATATCTCCAGCTTTTATTTCATTTGTAAAAGGAAGCATTTTGGATTTTTCTACCATACCAACACAAAAACCTGCAAGATCAAAATCATTATCAGGGTACATGTCAGGCATTTCTGCTGTTTCACCACCGGCCAGAATACATTCTGCTTGTTCACAACCGTCTACAATGCCCTTTATGACTTCTTTCATTATTTCTTCATTTAGCTTTCCACAGCCTATATAGTCAAGAAAGCTTAGGGGCCATGCTCCGCAAACTGCAAGGTCGTTAACACACATAGCGGTTAAATCTATTCCTAGTGTATCAAACTTTTTAAGTTTTTGGGCAACTATGAGTTTTGTTCCCACTCCGTCTGTTGCTGAAAGCATTACCGGGTGTTTGTATCCACTCATGTCAAGTTCTAATCCGCCGGCAAAACCTCCTATAGAGTTTGATACTGCCGATGATTTAATGCTTGAAATATAGGATGCGAATCGATCCCCTTTTTCTATATCTACGCCAGCTTGAGAATATGATTTAATTTCCAAGTTTATGTTTCCTCCTGTAAAAAATTCATGCCAAAAGCTGCAGGGCAGGTTTAATGGCAAGTAAACTGGGAAGAAGTTTGAAGGCGTAAACTGAGTGACAGATTAGGCTCCAAACTTAATGTTTAAATAAATACTAAAGGTGTATTTAGTATTTTTATCATTTCTTCTATCAAAAGAGCAGTTCAGATTATAATGAAAACTGCTTTTTGGTTAAATGTTGCTATTTGTTAGTTGCAATAATTTATTACGGTAGAGAGTGCTTTGGGTAATCTCCGCAAAAGCATGCGTAACAATACTCTTTACAGTCTTTAACACAGTTTTTAAGTTTATCAATCGGAAGAAACATTACAGAGTCAGCTCCAATGTGTTCGGCAATTTCCTCCGGAGATCTTTTATTAGATATTAATTCTTCTCTTGTAGGTATGTCTATACCAAAAAAACAGGGCCATTTTAATTCAGGAGAAGATAATCTTAGGTGAATCTCTTTGGCTCCGGCATCTCTAAGCATTTTTACAAGGATCCTGCTTGTCGTTCCCCTGACTAGAGAGTCGTCTATGAGGATTATTTTTTTACCCTGAACTGTTTCTTTTATAGGGTGAAGTTTCATTCTTACCGCAAGCTCTCTTTGTGCTGTTGTTGGCATGATAAAAGATCTTCCGGCGTAAT
>JAQQAK010000018.1 GCA_028527945.1 Spirochaetaceae bacterium | reverse complement strand
GGTTCATCAGAATACAATATCGTGGATCTCCCCGGAATTTACAGTCTTTCAGCAGAATCTGAAGACGAAAGAGTTGCTCGTGATTTTTTAATCAGCGGAGAAGTAGATTGCGTTGTAAGCATTATTGACGCGGCTAATCTTGAGAGGAATCTTTACCTTACAACATCTTTACTTGAGGCTGGTATTCCTGTCATTGTTGCCCTCAATATGGTCGATTCAGCTGAAAAAGAAGGAATAAATATAGACGCAAAGAGTCTTTCAAAGAATCTTCATTGTCCGGTTATTCCGTTATCAGCTGTAAAAAAAGACAGTTTTGAAAGTTTTAAATCTGAGATTGTTAATCTTTTTGATAAAGGTGTTAGAACTCCTGAAAATCCTGTTTCCTATAACCCTACAGTTAAGGCTTCAGTTGATAAATTATCAGGAAAACTCGCAGGTTTTGCCGCTGCTTTAAGGGTTAGTCCTGAATTCCTTGCAGTTAATCTTCTTGAAGAGGATGATTATATTACAGAGCTTTCAAAAGATAAGATTGCCAGACAGGAAATTGATACAGAAATTGAAAAGATCGAAGATAAGTTAAAAACCAGCGTTGATATGGCTGTTGCTGAAGACCGATATTCCTGGATTACTTCTGTTTGTAATTCCAGTATTAAACGTGCTTCTGAGCAGTCAGAGAAGTCTGGTGTTGCAGATAAAATCCTTATGCACAGGGTTTGGGGAATTCCAATTTTTATTGGTGTAATGTATCTGGTCTTTTGGGTTACAATGACCATTGGCGGTGCGTTTATCGATTGGTTTGATATTGTTTTTGGCGGTATCTTTGTTGATGGCCTTGGAACGCTTCTCGCTAATATAGGTAGCCCAGAGTGGCTAATTTCAATAATAGCTGGCGGTGTCGGTGGCGGTATTCAAACCGTTTCAACCTTTGTTCCTATCATCTTTGTTATGTTTTTTATGCTGGCAATTCTTGAAGACTCCGGTTATATGTCCCGAGCTGCTTTTGTAATGGACAGAGCCATGAGAGCTATTGGCCTTCCAGGAAAAGCTTTTGTTCCAATGCTTTGTGGATTTGGATGTACAGTTCCGGCAATTATGGCAACAAGAACTCTTGAATCACGTCGAGACAGGTTTATGACAATTTTTATGTCACCTTTCATGTCTTGTGGCGCAAGACTTCCTGTATATGCTCTTTTTACTGCCGCGTTTTTTGGCGCAAGATCAGGTTTGGTTGTTTTCTCAATTTATATGGTTGGTATTCTGCTTGCTATTGTTACAGGAATTCTTCTTAAACACACTATTTTTAAGGGTGATTATTCTCCTTTTGTTATGGAACTTCCTGACTATCATAGACCAAGAATCGGTCAGCTTTGTAAGAGCGCCTGGATGCGTTTAAAAGTTTATCTGCTTAGAGCAGGTAAGGTTATTGTTCTTGTAGTTCTTGTTCTAGCTTTCTTTAACTCACTTGGAACAGACGGTTCTTTTGGTAATGAAGATTCTGAAAATTCTGTACTTTCTGTAGTTGGTAAAGCTATTACCCCGGTTTTTACTCCAATGGGTATTGAAAAAGAAAACTGGCCTGCAACTGTAAGTCTTTTTACTGGTCTTTTTGCCAAGGAAGCTGTAGTTGGAACGCTTAACTCTCTATATTCTCAAGAAGCCGCTTTAGAAGGTGGGGGAGAAGAGGAAGACGGCGGATGGTCAATTGGCGCTGTCTTTGGTGACGCGTTCTCTACCTTAGGAGAAAATCTGCTCGGAATCTTTGGTGGATTATCTGACCCAATTGGAGCCAGCATCGTTACCGGCGATGAGGCTGCAACAGAAGAAGAGCTTGAAACCAGTGATAGTGTATTTTCTGGACTTAGAGCTAATTTTACTCCTGTGAGTGCCTATGCTTACATGTTGTTTATTCTTCTTTACTTCCCATGTGTAGCTGCTCTTGGAGCTGCTGTTCAGGAAACTGGCCGTGGATATGGAACTCTTCTTGTTACATATCTGACACTCCTTGCGTGGGTTGTATCAACCTTATTTTTCCAAATACTGGAAGGAGGTTCTGCTCTCTGGATTATTGTAGCTCTGGCTATTGCTGTTATAATTTATTTGACATTTAGAATTATGGGAAATAAATCTAAAAAAGAAGCCTTGGCTAAATAGATATTTCTTAAGCACCTGTTTCATTTTGTGGAGCAAGTGCTTTTTTTTTAGATTGATTCATGATATTACTTATTCATGAAAAAAGGGATAATGATGACTCCTGAAGAATTAATCAAGAAATTCCCCGCTGCCGCAGAATATTTGATTCAGATCTTTATTGTAAAACGCGATTATGGGGTAGTTAAAAACTCTGTTATTGCCTCAAGACTTGGGGTTTCAAAGCCTGCAGTCACTCAGGCTATGAATCGTCTAAAGCGCTATAATTTGATAGAACAGGATTTATACGGAGCAATAAACCTTACTCCATTTGGAAGACTTAATGCTGCTGTTTTTTTGAAACGCCATTATCTTTTGGAGCATCTTTTAATAAAAAAACTTGATTACAATTGGGTCAAGTCTGATGAAGAAGCTTCGCGTTTACAGGCCTCAATTTCGGATTCTTTTACAGATTTTTTATATGAAAAATTGGGACGGCCTCAGACTTGCCCGCACGGCAACCCTTTTCCTGATTCTCCTTCTGAAAATACTATTATTCAGGCTATTGGTATTAATAACGCTGCGGTGGGAGAGCCCTTGGAAGTTGTGAGAATTACTGAAGAAGGTGAAGCCTCAGAAGGGCTTTTGCAGTTTTGTTATGAGAATAATATTCGACCGGGTGAAAAAATTGAAGTAATAGAAGCTGAAGATTCCGGAATCCTTGTTAATACTGGTGCTGTAAAAAATCTTCTTATTCCTTCAGATTTTGCCGGATTTATTCGCTGTTCTTAGTTTGCTGTATTCTTAAGCATTTGAATTTTATTTATAAACGTTCTATCATATACTTATTGTTGGCATGAATATATATTGGTCCAAGGACCATATAATTTTTATTAGTAATGGAACAATATGATAACAGATACAAAAAAAAGTGATTTTTTAAAAAAAATATATTCTCTATTCTTTGAAGAGCTTCCGAATGAAAAGATGTTAGCTCGTATTTCAGAAATAACAAAAGAATATTGTAAAAGCAAAGACGCTTCTGTAATTCTTGAAGTAAACAATAATGTTCTAAGCATAATATGTAAGTCAGGTTATAAAGGTTTTAAATCTGATTTTAAATGCCGCTGCTTAACTGAAGAGCGAGAAGATATTGTTGTTTTAAGCTCCTCAACACTTTGTGAGAAATGCCCTTTAGTTATTGCCTCTGAAAAAGATAATGTTATTTCTGTGAAAGTTAAACATAATGAACATCTATATGGATATCTGGATGTTGTATATGATTCAGAGATCACAGACGAGAAGAAAGAGTTTTTATTATCAGTTGCTGATGATTTGGCTCCTTTCTTGTTCATTCTCTGGCATAAAAGTGATACTGAATTAAAGAATAATATTTTAGATACTATTCCTCAGCTTTTTTCTATTGTTTCTACAGAATATAAATATTTATATATTAATAGCATCTATTCAGAATTATTAGGTGCTCCCCTAGAGAATATTCTGGGGCATTCTGTTTCTGAATTTTATCCTGAAAAAAAGTTTAATAATGAAATAAAACCAAGATTTGATAATTGCTTTGAAGGTATTTCTCAGGATTATGAAGTTCAGGTTTCTTATGAAAAATACGGCAGGGTTTGGATTAGGGCCTATTATTTTCCTTATTATGATAATGAAGGTGAAATAATAGGAGCAATTGTTCATGCTGTTGATATTACAGAAAGAAAAAAGATTGAAAAAGAATTTAATTTCAATGAAGCAAAATATAGAATCTTTATGGAAACAACACCTGATTCCATAATAATCGTATCTGACGACTTGCAAATTACTTACGTCAATGAGCTTGCTTGCAGAATGCTGGGCTGGACAAAAGATGAGCTTATCGGTTGTCCATTATCTAAAATTGACAAGACATGTAGGGCCGAAGGATTCAAGTCAGGTAAAGATATAATAGAATTAAATGAAAACAGAATAGTTGATAGTGTGTATATAAAGAAAAATGGACATGAAATATCTGTTGAAATTAATGTAAAAAAATTTATTGCGAATGGAAATATCTTCTTAATAGGAATTGCACGAGATATAACAGATCGTAAGAGAATAGAGCTTGAACTTATGGCTGCGGTAAAGCAGGCGCGCGCGGCAGACGAGATGAAATCAGTTTTTATGGCCAATATGAGTCATGAAATACGTACACCTCTAAATGGTATACTAGGTTTCTCGTCGCTTATGAGTGATCCTGATATTACTCCTGAAAAACAAAAAGAATATTATAACCTGATTGAGAAGAGCGGCCAAAGGCTTCTTAATACAATAAATGATCTAATAAATATTTCAAAAATTGAAACTGGTGAGGTCGAAGCCATAATTTCTGATACAGATTTAAATAATTTATTTGACAACCTCTATGATTTTTTTAAGCCTGAGTTTAGTTTGAGTTCTATTGATTTTAAAATCATAAAAAATACATCTGGAGGCTCAAGCAGAATTAAGACAGATGTTGATAAGCTTGAAGCTGTTTTAATAAACCTCATCAAGAATGCTGTAAAATTTACTCATCATGGAGAAGTTTCCTTTGGTTATCATTTTCTTAAAAATAAAGTAGAAATATTTGTAAAAGATACTGGCGTTGGTATTGCCGCGGATAAACTGGATTATATTTTTAACAGATTTGCACAGGCTGAACAGGGGCTTTCCAAGACATATGAAGGATTTGGGTTGGGCTTGTCGATAAGTAAAGAATATGTGAATATGCTTGGAGGAACGCTTAAGGTTGAATCTGAGAAAAATAAAGGCTCAAGATTTTTCTTTACTCTTCCGCAAGGATAGTCATGGAATTAAAGCTTGTAGACGATTTTCCCAATTATACCGATTTAATAGAACTTATAAATGCAGAATGGCCCCCGCAATTTGGTGATAAAACAGACAGCGAAAAAATAGCTGATATGAGAGATTCATATTCTATCGAATGTGATCGAACAAAGCTTTTATATGATGACGGCATCCTCATTGGTTTTTATAGATATACATTATGGCCAAGAGGCGCAAGAATAACAGAAGCGGCTCATATTTATGATATTGCCCTTTTACCCGAGCGGCAAAAGCTAGGGCTTGGAATGTTTTTGATGCAGGATCTTATCTCTGATTGTAAAGATAGAAAGCTTAAAAAACTTTTAAGCCGAAGTTTTAATGATAATAAAGCTTCAATGGCTCTTCATCGAAAGGCAGGATTTCATATAAGTTTAGAAAAAGATGATTCAATCTTATGGGAATTAATTCTGTAATGTATTAGTCTTATAAAAAATCTTTAAATTAGTTTGGGAGAAATAGTTTTATGAATAAAATTAAAATACCCTTTTTTATTATAGCTTTGTCTATTTTTTTATTTTTTAGTGTACCGCTTTTTGCTGTGGATAAGGGTGATGTCGCTCCTGCGTTTGTTCTTACAGATTTAAATAATAATTATATTTTTTCTAAAAATATTTATGGAAAAAATTGGGTTCTTGTAGATTTTTATGCGACCTGGTGTGTGAATTGTAACAAAGAACTTCCTCATATAGAAGATTTGTATAACGATTATAAAGACATGGGGCTGGATGTTTATCTATTAGCCGCAGATAAGGAAGGGCGTGATATTCTTTTGCCTCATTTTAGTAAATCGCCAACAGTATTAACTGTTCTTGTAGATAAATACCAGAAAGCTGTAGAAGCATTTGGAGTGAGTGAACTTCCGGCAGTCTTTCTTGTTAATAAAGAAGGTAAAATAGCTTATAAAATGACAGGTTTTAATGAAGATGAAATGAACTCACTACGATCTTTTCTATCTGAAGCTTTAAATGAATAAACTTAAATATTGTTTTATAGTTTTATTTTTTTCTCTTTCTTTTTTGCTGGCGCAGAATGTTTTTTCTGACACGACAATTAATATTTATTATACGGCTTCACTCAATGGAAACCTTGTTGGCTGCGATTGCAAACAGGTTCCCAAGTCAGGACTTGAATCATCTGCGTATTTTTTAAGAGAAAGAAATACTGACAGTTCAATTTTGATTGATCTTGGAGATTTTACAGATGTCTGGGGCGATGAACCTTTGGCTGAGTTACTTATAAGCCTTTATAAGGGGCTTGATTATGATATTATTGCCCCGGGTGAACAGGAATTTACTGCCGGTATTCATTTTTTTAAAAAGACTCGCCGAAAACTGCCATTTTTGAATAATAATATGATGATTGATGGGCATAGACTTTCTATTAATCCCTATGTGATTAGCAGAAAGGGTGTCAAAATTGGAGTTGCTGCTATAGTTGAACCTGATGTTTTTTATATACTTCCTGAAGCAGAAACTTCTCGGCTTAGTTTTATTTCAGTAGAGAATGCATCAAAAGACGCGTTACGTCAGTTAGAGGAACTTGATACCGATTATAAAATATTACTCTACCATGGCAGCACTGCATCTGGAGAAAGGCTTTTCAGATCTGAAACAGGCTGGGATGCTGTTTTATTAGCTCATGACCAAATCCTAAAGCAAGAATATATAGGACAGAGAGTTTTTGCCTCTCCCGGCGAAGAAGGCAACAGAGTAGGACAGCTTGAACTTGTTTTTAGAGGTTCTCGACTTGTAAAAGCTACTAACAGCTTTAACATATTCAGTTACAAAGATTCACCCAAAGATGATATAGTGATAGCTGCCTTTGAAAACTACAAAAAGGAATTGATAAAGAATCTGAAAAATGGAAAAAAATAATTATCAGTTTTTAATTTTATTTACAGTTTTTTTACTATTTTTCCCTTTGGGGGTATTTGCCGGGAGCGGTATAATATTTGATGTAACAGAATGGAATACAGGACTTCTTGATTCTGGCTCTGTTTTTGAAAAAGACGTTAGTGTAGCAAATAATACTGCTGATAATATTCAGTTCCATTTACTTCCTGGCTGTGGGTGTTTGACTGTTTCTGAAGAAACTTTTTTAGTTAATGCCGGTAGCCAAAAAACTTTTACCATTTATTTTGATACAACCGATGAAGATTTTGGACCCTTCGAAAAATATATTATTATCAGAACTAATTCTGAAACGCTTAAAAAAGGGCTTTTTGCTGTAAAAGGAAGTATAGCAGATAATCTTACAGGTAGTTCAGATGAGAAAAAATCCTCTAATGAGGATGCTGTTGATACTGAACCTTCTAATTCCAAGTTTGAATATTATTATCTTCCTGGATGTAAAAGTTGTGCTCACTTTTTGAGTAATATTAAATATCCTGTAGATAAATTTGATATTACTAATTCTGAAGTATATGAAAAACTCCAGAAGCGGCTTTCTGAGCAAGATATTGAACTTAATGAAGTTCCGGTTCTATTTATAAATGGCAAACCTTTTCAAGGAGAAAAAACTATTAACAACGCGTATCAGGCATTTTGTGAGGGCAGCAGTTTAGATTCTATTACCAACACAAAGCCTGAAAAAACAACAGCTTCAACATTATCAGGGTTTTCAGTGGCATTAGCCGGATTACTTGATGGTGTTAATCCGTGCGCGTTTACTACATTAATTTTTCTTATTTCCGCGTTATCGGTGGCGGGGCGAAACAGAAGAGGTATTTTTACTGTAGGCCTTTTTTATACATTAACTGTTTTTGTTACGTATTTTTTAATTGGACTTGGATTCTTTAAAATAATTCGACTGGCAGAGTCTTTCTCTCTTGTCAGTAGTATAATTAGATGGCTTTTATTTGCTGTATTGCTTCTTTTTGCAGCGCTCAGTTTTTATGATTTTCAGAAAGTTGTTTCCGGTAATAGTCATAACATAA